>JAITDK010000146.1 GCA_031282605.1 Oscillospiraceae bacterium | reverse complement strand
GTTTGATAATGCCATACCGAACGCCCGTCGTCTAGACGAATCGCGCAGACCCAGGCGTCCTTGCCGCCTTCATTCAGGTTGAGATCATTATTATAACTCATCGACCATCCGGCGAGTACTACGCGATCCTCCGTCGTGCTCTCGTCCACGACCGCGTTCGTGACGATCCGCATCGCGGTCAGGCTGTCGTCCAGCGTGCCGCCCAAGCATTTCTGCCAGACCAACGCGCCCTGCTCGTCCACGCGTATCACCCATGCGTCAACGCCACCGCGATAGTTCTTCACCTGACCATTGCTCGACTCGGTCTCGCCCAGTATCACCGCGCCGCCGTCTGGAAGCGTGGCGACTTCAAACAGTCTGTCGCCGCCGCCACCGCCGTAGCGCTTTGACCACAGCGGAACGCCGTCGGCGTCCAGCACCGCAACCCAACCGTCGTCACCGCCGTGCGCGTCGTCAGACTCGCTGGCCGCTGAACCTACCAGCCATATCCTGCCATCGCTCGCGATGGCGGACTTGGTCAAAACGTCGCCCTCGCCGCCCAGCAAACGCGACCAATCGACGCTGTAAATCGGCGGCGGTTCCTCCGCAAGCTCCGCGCGGCTTGCCGACCTCGTCCCAATTAACAGTAAAGCTAATAGCACCATAGCTGTGCGCCGCATGTATTCACCTCATTGGTAACCGATCCTGTCCGCCTGCACCGTCAGTCGCTCCTCGGCCATGCCGTCATACGGCATCGATTGCGATCCCTGCGTCACGCCGAACACGGCGACCGCGTCGCCAGCCTGGAAGCGCGTGGTGCGCGGCAACGGCTGGTATACCAGGTATATGATCCAGTCGGAACGGCCTTCCATCGTCATCGCCATGTACTGTATGCTGCCTTCGTTCGACACGTATGTAATCGTGCCGGTGAAGCCTACGCTCGCGTCGCGCTGAGTGTTGGGTCGCTGCAGCTGCGCGTATGTGTATGTCAAGAACTTGGTTTCGTCGTGCGTGCTTGAGTATGTGTATATGTTGATCCCTGGCGAGACCGCGCGTTGGGTGGATGGATCGGCCAGCATCGCCTGCATAAGCGGCGTTATCTCGCGGCCGTCGCCGCCGATCCTCATCTGCTGGCAGAATACCCGCGTTGCGATCTCCAGGGTTCTAAAGTAACTCGTGTTGATACGATTGTCAAAGAACCCCAGATCCCGCAGCTGCTGCTTGACGCGCTGCACGGTCTCGCTTTCCGTGCCGTATCGAATGCGCTTGTAATCCGTCATGACGTCGGCGTATTGCGCCTCGTACGCCGCCAGGTTCGCGGTCGGCGCGCTCCAATCCGCCGCCGTTATGCCGGGCGGCACAATGACAACAGCCGCAACAATCACTATTATAGCCGCAAGTTTTTTCATCGCATACCGCCTCCTATCGTCACCTCATCTGTACCTGACCCTTTTCGGTCAGCTGCCACGCACCGTCGCTGGATCGCGCCAATACCGCGGGTCTGATCACCGCGTGGATGCGCGAGTCCAGCCTTGCGCCGTCGAACAGCAGCTTCGGGTCGTGCGTAGGTGAAAATCGGTCGTAATTGGGGAACAGATACGCCCGGTTCTGGTCGATCCACGAGAAGAACCCGTCGCCGCCCGGATCAAGCAGCACCGTGCTCGACCATAAATCAGGCGCGCCGCGCGGGGACATCCTCAGCAGCGTCATCCTCGGGTGGGTCTCCTGCAGCGTTTCCGAGAAATTGAACGGCTGATTGGATACCAGTAGGTTGTTGACCGCCTGCGTCAATTCTTTGCCGTGAGCGGGTACGACGCGTTCAGGCAGTGGATTCAACGCGGTGGGTCTTCGCGGCGGCGGCGCGAACGGCGAGGGTTGATAGTACTGCTGAAGCTCTGTGGGTATCGATGCCGACTGCGTGGCTGGCTGCGCGGCTGGCTGCTGCGGCGTCGGGGCTATATCGGCCGCGCCGCGCCGCGCCTGTTCGAGCGCCTGGCGATGTATAGCCGCGAGGCCGTCGTGCATCCGCGCGAGTTCCCGCGCCATCCAGCCTTCCAGCGACTGCATACGCCGATTCAGCCGCACCAGAAGCGTCATCAGCACTATCGTCATCGCCAGCGCCATTCCGGATAAAAACGCCGCGCCCATCGCCAGGCTTTCAACATTCCATTCCAACTGATCGCTGCCTCCGTCCTTGGACGTAATGAATCTTGACCCCTATCGTCTGTTATTCTTCATTATTCCCAAGTAACTCAGGCTGTACGCATCATTCTGTTCATCGCGGCCAAAACTTCCACAAATCGTCCGGCGATCGAGTTCTTATGGGGCAGCGGCTGTCCAGGCAGCGTCGGTTCCGGATTGTGCCGCTTGCACTGCAGCCATACGCCTCGGAAGTACGCCTCGAAGCTGTACCTGTCCGCGCCTTGAGGCGGATCGAACACCGACGACAGGAAATCCAGGAACTCGGCGTCGTCGTCGAACGCCTCTCTCAAAGCGGCGAAGCTGTCGTCTATCAGTTCCTTGAACTCGTCCGTCATCGTTTGGTACACGACGCCGTCGTCGGACATCCGGTACGCGCTGTGATTCGGCCAGCCCAAGCGCCGCGCCTCGTCCGCCGGTTCGGACGCGCGCTGCAGCAAGTACGCCTCGGGCGCGAGCGCCAGCCCGGACGCCGTTTCCTGCTTGGGCATGAACGGCTCGATTATCGTCGCCTCGATCGGTACGCTGTGTGACTCGCGGACGCCCAGTCCGCTGCGAATATCCATCGCGCGCCTTGCGTCGCGCTCAATACTCGCGCCGCCGCAGCCCACCGTGAACGCGCGCTTCAGACGAGTCATTTCCTCCTGATAGCGCGACTCGTTGCGCCGCTCGGTCGGGTGGAGACGCTCTGCGCCGTCTTCGTCCGCGCGCGTGACCAGTTCGACGTCATTGTACAGCATCATCAGCATCTTCGCGCCGTTGCCCAGCACGGCGACTGGCAGCGGTCTGTTCGTCAGCCCCGCCGCCGAATCCTTAGACAGGTCGTTCGCGGCTTCGCGCGCCATACGCCCCGCGAAGTAGAACAGCAGGTATAGGTTGAACCTCAGTATGTTGATGTAGTTTAGCAGCGGTTCCGCCGTTCGGTGCAATCCCTTGATAGAGTCGGCGATCTCGTCGGCCAGGACGTTCCACACGCGGCGGAATTCGCCCGTGCGACCCTCGTCGAGCGCGGCGGTCAGCGCGGCGCGATGCTCGGGAGCGGCCAGCGCATCCCTGAACGAGAAGAACGAATCGATCAGGTTGCGGCGCGGCTCACGGTCGGGCCCATGGTTTTCACGCGTGACTGTGTCGCATAGGATCGCGTTGCCCGCCCATTTCAGCGAAGCTTGCATCAACAGCCGCCGCCCCAGCCAAAGCGACATATCGGTGGTGCCGCCGCCTATATCGATGCAGAAGAACCCCGTCTCATCATTGACCGTCAGCCCGTCGAGGAACCGCGCCTGTATGCCGTTATCCATCAGCATGAATCCGACGGCCTCTGACTCCGAACAGAAATTCGCGTCGTAAGGGATGCGATACGCGTTCTGGCACAGGCTGGAGATGATCGCCTGCATCTTGGAGACATAATCCTCCTGCTGGCGCCCGAGCATCGACAGCGGGTATGACGCGCGCCAGCGGACATACTTCGCGCCGTGTTCGACGGCGTGCCACAGCGCCATCATCAGGTATTGCTCAAGGAACAGGTGCGCGCGCAGTTTGTCGGAACCCAGGGCGCTCCACTTGAGGTCGTCGGAAACGTCGCGGATCAATTCCGGCTTGAACTTCGATTCCCACAGGAACGGTATCGCGGTCTGGATGATCGCGCGGCCTTCCTGCAGCGGTTCGTCCTTGCGGCGCAGCAACGTGTAGTGAGTGGCACGGTCGGCGATGTTCTCGTTGACGAACCGCGCCGTCATATCCATCTCGGAGTCCGCTTCGCGGCCGAATATGAACAGCGCGCCGTCCTTCGCGAACGACAGCGGTGCGGTCACGCCGGACGACGGGTCATGCTTGTAAACAGTCGTACCAGTTGTGCCGAAGTCGAACCCGATATGGATCTCGCGCGACTTCGGGTTGACGACCGTCTCGAACTGCGGCGCGAGCACCCCCACCTCCTCTTTGCCCAGTGAGAACGACAGCCCGTCGGGCATCCGCGTGAGCAGCGTTACCTCGCTGACCGCGCCGGGATCGATATCCAGCGGCGCGGCTCCCAGCGGCAGCATGTCTTCCACGCCGGACTGGAACAGGTAGTAGCGGTTCCACCCGGCCATGGCCTTGGGCGGCCAGACCGCCACGCGGGGCATCGTTTTGGTGTTCGACAGATTGATCAAGTCCTGGGCGCGGTAGCGGCGGTATCCGATCGGCTCGTCCTTGCCGTCGAGCAGGGTCGCCTCGATCGCGCCATAGCGCCAGCGCATACGCGTCTTTACCGCGCCGGAGCGCAGTTCGGGCATATGCTGCCGCGCCCACGCGCGTTTGACTGGCAGCAGCGCGTGCCAAGGCGTTGGAGCGCCGTTGTGATGAACGACCATGGATTGCTGATGAACCGCGCGCAGGTGATTGAATTCATGGCCGACGCGGAACAGGCAGATTCTATCGGTGAATATCTGGATGGACGCGGCATGATCCACGTCCCTGGCGGAATAGGCGGATTTCTCCTCGGTAAAGAGGAGTTCGCGGACGCGTTCGTTCACCGGATAGTCGGAGATTTCATCGCCCAGCGCGTCGAGGGTTTGGAAATACTCGCGCAGGAGTCCCAGCTGGAGACCGTCGCGGTTCTCGTTCGCGGGGATGGAGCGTTCGCGCAGGGCGTATAGCTCGTTGCGAAGCGCGATGGCGGCGGATCGATATTCAGGAACGTGAACCAGCGCGCGCGGCGCGGTGAACGTCCAGCCTCGCGCGGGGTTTACCAGCCACGGGTACTCCACCTCGAACGGACCGCGGATCTGCGCGGCCGGGCATATCATGGACGGCATAGCGTCGAACCGAAACGCGACGGCGGCGTACGTGCCGTCCGCGCGTCGCAACTCAAAGAGCGTGACGCGCTCAATGCCGCGGCGCTTGGCCGTGTCGCGCAGTATTTGTGCGAAAGGCGAGTTGGGCAGCGAGGCGAGCAATATCGAACGCGCGCGCAGCAGTCCGCCGCCTGTGGTGAGCAAGAGAGTGGCGATGAGTCCCTGCCATGCGGCGACAGCCTCCGCCGAACGCACGCTAAGGTCGAACTCGAACTGCATGGACTGGCTGAAAAGGTCGGGAATGGAGTGAGCCTTCTCGGCTGAATCGGGCACGTCGATGGCGCGGCTGACGAGCGTTAAGGCCTGGGCGCGCGCCGTCCAATGCGCGTTCTCGGGCGCTTGCACCCCATGTCCGGCGGCCAACCGCGGCAGCAGCGCGACGCGCCTCTCCGGCGCGATGGGTTTAGGCATCTACACTCCCCCTACGGCGCGCAGTGCGCGTACAATCCATGCACGAACAGCCCCGCGTTATATTCGACGCGTTCATCCTCGCCTGCGAGCGGCTTTATCCCATCAAACATAGCGTCCTCGACCGCCGTCCATCTCGGCGCGGTCACGCCCTGCGCCAGTTGGTTCAGCGCTCGGTAAGGATAACCCTGCGTATTGGTCACTCGTTCCGTAAAGCACGCCTGTTCCAGTATCTCGTGCGTCATTGATTCCCTTGCCCACTCCCAGAATCGCTGGCAGAACTCCTCGAGAACCAGAAACGCCTGCGTCTCATGCTCGATCAACTCCAGGTAAGGCAGTATCAATTCCTTGAAGAAGGGCTTAACGCCCGTCTGACGCTGCCTGTTCTTCGCGATATACTGCCGGTAATATCCCAGATACGCGGCGCAGAATCTCATCATCGTCCCGACCGGACCGGCCACGGGCAGCGAGAAGTCCCGCCACGCCAGTTTCAGCGACGTTGGCGCGCCTGCGGGTCCGGCGCCGCGCACGCTATGGATATATTGCCGCGTGCCCTCATTCGGTTCGATCGGGGTTGACACGCAGTGCGCGATGGCCAGCGCGCTCTCCCATTCGACCGGGGTCGGCGGGTTTTGCTGGTTCTCCATGCCCGGGTGATACGCGCCCATGTTGTAATCCACCGGAGAGCCGATCAGATACAGCCGCTCGTATCTCAGTTCCTTCTCCATGTCGCGGTAGAACGCCAGCGCGCCGCGCGCGTTGTTATAGAACCGCCGCGCGTGCACGGCCAGCGGTTCCTCGCCGCTTGGGTCGGCGAAATGGTAATACGGCAGCAGCAGCGCCGCGTGGGTATGCAACCGCCCGGCCAGCGCGACGCTCGACATTTGATCCGTGAAGTAACGCATCAGCGCGGGCACGCCGCACGCGCCGGTTCCGCCGAATATCGACCCTATCAATATCAGATGCGACTGCGCGCCGACCTCCGCGCGCATCACGGATACGAACGACTCCAACGGCTCCATGCCCAAACCCTCGCGCAGTATGTACTGCAGAACCGGCGCGCCTATCGCCGGTATCGCGTGGAATCCCTCCCGCGCGAAGTTGAACCCCATCTCATTATCGGAATACAGCAGCCGCATCAGATCCAGTTCATCCGGATTGTTCTGAGTACGCATCGCGTTCAGGCAATCCACGCCAGCCGAGAACGCAAACACATCCGGCATCTGCACATGCCAGTCATAATGCGTTATCCTCGGCGCGAACAGCGAACTCCCAACGAATTGATCCGAGGCGGGGAATTGCTCGCGCAGCGTCTGGTAGCGGCCGATCGCCTCAAGAGCGCGCTTACGATTGCCGTTTGTCGCGTCCACGTCCACGGTCAGTATATGGTATGTTAAATCCGCGCCGCCCGCGGCGCCGGCGGCGGCCAGCTGAACGAGCGCTTCGGCGCATTTCGCGCCGGTTCCGCCCAGGAATACCAAAAAATGATTAGGCATTAACGTGCACCTCGACGGGAATAAACCCTCAAGCCTAGCGGCGCGCGGATCCTGTCAGCGATGGGAAACATCGGATACACCCGGTATGGGCACAGCAGCCGTATCGATATGGCGAACGGCATCGCGAGCCACTGAGGCGTCAGCAGCATTGCGCCGCGGCTGCCCGGCTGGCGGATCAGCCAATCCCACGTAAGAGGGTCGATCGTGAAATGTACAAACGCGTATCCCAGCATCAACGCGGCGTGCGCGAATATGAACAGCCAGAACACCCCGAGCGCCGACCGCTCATGATTGCGACCCAGCAGCGGCGTCGCGTAGATCACGTTCCACAGTCCCGTCAGCGCGAGCGATATGTACAGGCAGTTCATCGCGTACAGGCTGCAGTAACGCTGCCACGACTCGTAATACGTATGGTCGGGGAAGAAGCCGTAGTTGTTCGCGGCGGTGCGCAGCAGGCTTTGGAATAGCATGGGCAGCTCGACCGCCTTGCCATCCGCGCCGGGCAGCACCAGCCCCAGCAGCGGCACGCCCAGCGCCAGATATACCAACATAATCAACGCCCAGCGCCATAGCGCGGCGATAAACCGATTCACTCCGCGGTTCATTATGCCTCCATATATTAAGCGAACACTTCGAATTCTATCTCCACCGTGCCCAGCGGGGTGTTGCCGACGCGCGCGATATGCGCCTGCCCCAGCGCGTTGAACAGCCGCGACAGATACAGCGTCCGGCTGCCGTCAAATGGAACCTGGTTCTGCTCGACGCGCAGCATGTCCGCGCCGTCCGGATCCCAGCCGAATTGATCGACCCATTCCGTGCCCGGCAATTCAGAGGGAGCGGCCAGACTGCCGGATATAGCGAGCGTGTACGAACCGCGCGGTGGTGATCCGGCGAGGAAATCCAGCCGCAGCGCGATCTTGACCACCGTCGGCGTCGACTCGATTATCGACCATGTCAATCCCGGTAATGATACGCCCTGTTCGTCGCTGGCCGCGCGCGCCTCAAAAATGAAGTCGTTCGCCTGGAATCGTCCCGCTCGCGGATCGGTCTGGTTCGTCGGGTATTCGACCACCCATTCAAGGTAGCGTTGATTAGACGTGGTCTTCAGTTCAATGCGGGATAATCCGCCCGGAGTGTTCGGATCGGCCCGCGCGGTCACGCCTTGCCCACCCGCGTAGCTCATATGACCCTGCAATGAATATCCGTCGGGGACATAGTCGCTGCCGTATAGCGCCGTGCGCTGAACGAAGTTTGGATTCGACGCGAATTCGCGCGCCAGTCGTTCCGACAGCGTGGTCAGCGTCTCGCTGACGGCGCTCTGTTCGCCCAGGCACAGCACGTAGAATGGCCTGGGCTTAGTCGCGCGCGTTTGCGGATCGATCGATACACCCACCTTGTAATCGGTGAAATCCAGTATATAATCCAGCGTGCCCGTCGGCGGTGCGCCCCATACGAACGCGGTCTTGTTCGCGCCGATGTCGGGCACATATCCCGCGAACTCGCTGAGCGCGGCCAGTATCCCTATCGACCGTCCCGTTTGAAACGCGTTTTGACTGAGCGCGGCGATGAGCGTGCCGTCGTCGCTGCGCAGTTCATGGAGATCCGATACGATGATGGTCAGCGTGTCCGGCTCGCTGGCCGTCAGCGCAACGACCGTGCCCGCCGCCGAGCCCTGCTGGATGGGCACCAGTTTTCCGGTACGCTCATAGAAGCTGATGATCGGTTCGTTCATCTTCTCGGCGTCGCCGGTGCGCACGCGCAGCGTACTGTCCTCCGGTTTCACGCGCGCGGGCTGTTCGTTCATAGGCGTCTCACGGAAGAACGACGGTTCAACCAGCACACCCAGCAGCTGTTCGCGAGTCATAAGCATGTCGGATTTATTGACCTGGGTGTTGTAGCGGTATGTCAGCAGTTCAGCGGCAGGCCA
>JAITDK010000061.1 GCA_031282605.1 Oscillospiraceae bacterium | reverse complement strand
TCAACCGCTATGTATGGCGGTTCCGTCGCGCTGCCTCTGGCGTCGGCATTGACGGCGTTCGCCCTTGAGACGGTGGGCGGCGGCTATATTTACGGCGCGTCCGGACAAACTTGCACAATAAATTTCCGGTATGGCCGCGCGAGTATCTACCCCGACATGTCGGAATTAATATTGGGCCTTGGCCGACAGTGGGACGGCAGACCCGTCTACGACTGCATAGGACTGGTCAAGGCGTTCGCGGCAAGGGAATCGGTAGACACCTCGCTGCTAACGAGGAACGAAATCACCACAAAAAGTGCGTTTAGGCTGTGGGTGAGCGAATCCGGATCGATTATAGGCGCGACGCTGCAGCCGGGTATGCTGCTGTTCCGCTTAGAAGGCGATTCCCCCGTTCACGTTGGGATATATGTGGGAGATGGGAGGGTCGTACACGCGCGCGGCACCCGATGGGGGGTCGTCGAAGAGGCCGTGCCCGCCGCATTCACCCATTGGGCGTTGCTGAAGTGGATCTACTATAATCTGCCGCCGGATGATATTCCGGCTGTCGCCGAACCGTTCCTTAAAGCCGGCGACAAGGCGATCGTTCAGACCGACGACGCGCTGCCCGTTCCCGTCTCGCCTGTCGAATATACGCCGGGATCGAAAAGGCCCTCTATCGGCAAGTTTGCCGACGGGGCCGTGCTGACTGTTCTGGCGGTTGTAAACGACGTCTGCCGGTTGGCTGAAGGTATCGGCACCAACGGACTGATGCTGCGGGGGTATGTGCGGCTGGTCGACCTGCGCCCGGCGGAGGATTTATAGCCCGGACTGGCGCGCTGTGAGGCAGGCGCCTGACGCCGCATTACGAGGCTAGTGCCGCCTTTATGAACGCCTCAAACAGCGGATGCGGTCGATCCGGCCTGGATAGAAACTCCGGATGGTAGATCACCCCGATGTAGAACGGGTGGTCGGGACGCTCGATCGCTTCGATATATCCCTCGCGTTTCTCCATCGCGGGGAACTTGACCCCCTTCTCGATCAGCGGCTGTACGTAGGCTGGGTTGATCTCGTAGCGGTTGTCGTGACGCTCGCGAATCTCGCGCGCGCCGCCGTAGCACTCGGTCAGCGCGCTGTCGCCGGACAGCATCAAGTCCTGTCCGCCCAATCGCGCGCGGTCGGAGCCTAGCTGCCAGTCGCCGACGCGTTCCAGTCTGTCCTTCGGAACGCGCACGATGGGATCGGGGGTATCCGACTTCACCTCGGTGGAGTTCGCGTGAGGCCGACCCAGCAAAGAGCGCGCCGCGGCGACGACAGTCAACTGCATGCCGTAGCCGATCGCCAAGTATGGCGTTTTATGGAGATGCGCCCACATCGCCGTTTGGATGATTCCCTCCGCGCCGCTCTTGCCGTGGCCGCTGGGCGCGAGGATAGCGTCCAAGCCCTGCAGCGCGAAGTCCGCCCCGGTTGAATCCTCCTCTATATCCTTTGCGGAGATCCAGCGGACGTCTACGGCCACGCCGAGCGCGAATCCCGCGTGACGCAAGGCCTCTACCGCGCTTATATAGGCGTCGTGTATCTCGACATATTTGCCGACAAGGCCGACGCGAACCGTATTTGCGGCTGACTTGGCACGGTTTACCATTGCGCGCCAGGGATCGAGTTTAGGTTCGCTGGCAGGGAGGCGCAGGTATGCCAGCGCCTTGTTCGCGAAGCCTTCTTTCTCTAGCAGCAGCGGCGTCTCGTACAACACCTGGGAATCAGGGTTGGCGATTACGTGTTCGGAAGGGACGTTGCAGAATAGCGCGATCTTCCCGCGCGCCTCGTCCGATATGGGCACGTCGGTTCGGCACACGACGAAGTCGGGTTGGATGCCAATTGAGCGTAGGGTTTTGACGCTGTGCTGGGTAGGTTTGGTTTTTATTTCTTTTTCCGCGCCGACGGTGGGCAAAAGGGTGACATGGACGAAGCAGCAATCGCCTTCGGGGTGATCCCATTTCATCTGGCGGATAGCTTCGAGGAAGGGTGCGCCTTCCATATCGCCGACAGTTCCGCCGATTTCGACGATGGCGATATCGGATTCGGCGTTTTGCGCGGCTTTGACGATGCGGCGCTTGATTTCGTCGGTGACATGCGGTACCATTTGTATGGTGCCGCCGCGGAAGGCGCCGCGCCGTTCCAGCTCCATTATAGCGAGATGGATCTTGCCGGTGGATACGCTGGCGTCGCCGCGCAGTTGTGTATCCAAGAACCGTTCGTAGTGACCCAGGTCGTGATCGGATGGGGTTCCGTCGTCGGTAATGAACGCCTCGCCTCGCATGAGGGGGCTTAGCATACCGGGATCGATGTTATAGTAGGGGTCCATTTTCTGCAGGCTGACGCGGTAGCCGCGCGCCTTAAGGAGCCGTCCGAGCGCGGCGGCGGTGATGCCCTTACCCAGCGAGGAGACTACCCCGCCAGTGACGAATACATATTTCATAAGACCGGATTGTATCACAAGCGTTGGCGACAGTCAATGATCATGGTGATAAGGAGGGCAAATGCCGTACAACGTTGATTGCGTGCTATATGATCGGCCGTGCACAGAGTGCGGCGAATGCGATCGATGCGATATAGATTCGAGCAAACGCTGCGACAACTGTATGCGTTGCATAGGGCTTTCGCCAGCGGCTGACGGCGGCGAAACCGCCGAGCGCACCGACTATCGTGCGATCCGCATAGACGGGGTCTTAACTCCCGACGAAGCCTTATCCGACGAGGAAGGTTTATCGACTTGAGTTATAAAGGGGAATCGGTTACGCTCCGGCACAGACTATCCAGGTACAACCGGCGATCCGAAGCCGGTGGCATGTGTATCACGATGGTCCAGGCGAAGCCTGGTCAGGATTCGAAAGGGCGGATAGCCCTTCGCAGGGTCAGGGACGCGGCGCATCCGCGCGATCGGGAAGGGGTCTCACG
>JAITDK010000051.1 GCA_031282605.1 Oscillospiraceae bacterium | reverse complement strand
GAATGTGTATCACGATGGTCCAGGCGAAGCCTGGTCAGGATTCGAAAGGGCGGATAGCCCTTCGCAGGGTCTGGGACAGAGTCCCAGGCTCCCCGCAGGGACGTTCCTCGTTCCCCCGTTCCATCGTTCCAACCCCGCGCCCCGCCAGTAAAATAGTATAATGGAATAGTCAACTAACGTCATAGTGGCGGGGCGCCACAAACTTAAAGCGCATCCGGTTCGCAAACCGGACAGCGTCCCGCCGCAGCGAATAGCCGAGCGCCTCGCCTCGCAACCCTATCTTCACGCCGATCTAGCCCCGCGTCAGGCTCACGCCCGGTTTAGCGGCTCGACTGAACCCATATTGATCCAGCACGCAATCATATCCGGTTACCGCTTCTTTCACTGAGACGATAACCATCCCGAACACCGTGGCTTTCATGCGCGGCGTTTCAGAGAACGTTCGGCCATTCCGCAGTGGCGAACGTTTCGTCGTTCCCGTGCATTGGCGTTATCCCCGCGAGTATTATGGAACAGACGCCATCGTTCACGCGATCAATCCTTCACGCAAAAGCGCGCCGCGAATCCTGTCGAGCGCCTGATCGAGCAGCGCGCGCGGGCAGCCGAAGTTCAACCGCGCGTATCCTTGACCGCCGAACGGCTTGCCGTCCGTCAGCGCGACGCGCGCTTTTTCAAGCATGAACGCCGCCGGGTTTTCCAATCCGTAGGGGCGGAAGTCGATCCACTCCAGATAGGTTGCTTCAGGTTTTGTGAAGCGCGCCAGCGGGAGATCGACCGCCAAGCGGCGCAGGAGTTCGTCACGGTTGCTGCGCAGAACCGTCAGCAGCGCGTCACGCCATTGACCGCCGTTACGATACGCGGCTTCCGCCGCCGTGACGTTGAAAATGCCGGGCATACCGCCGCCGTAATTCAGCTTAACAAACCGTTCTCGCAGGGTTGGGTTCGGTATCACAGCGAACGCGAACGGAATTCCCGGCAGATTGTAGGTCTTGCCGGGGCTATAGAACGTCACGGAATGATCCCGCGCCGCGTTGTTTAACGTCCAATAAGGGGTATGCGTCTTACCAAACAGCAGTTCGCAGTGGATTTCATCCGACACGACGATCCAACCGCGTTCATCCGCTATATGGCTCAGGCGTTCCAGCTCGGCTTTGTCGTAAACGCGCCCGACCGGATTGTGCGGGTTGCACAAGTAGTAAAGCCCCGTGCCCGACGGTGCGTCACGTTCAAGGGCGTCAAAGTCGATCGCATACGATTCGTCGTTGTTGGCGAGCGGGAACGTCGTCAGATCGGCTGCGCGTCCAGCCCTTGCCGGCGCGCCCAACAGCATGGAATAGTTGGGCGTATGCGCGGCGAGCGTGCCTTCCGTGAGTTGAGCGGCGACCGCCAGCGCGGGCACGATGCCTCCCAGCGGAACGATCCAGTCCGCGTCAGCGCGCGCGCCATACTGTGAATCCAGCCAAGCCAGCAGTGTTCGCGTCAGTGACTTCGGCGGGAAGGTATACCCGTATATGCCCGATGAGACGCGCGCCGCCATAGCCTCGACGACGCATGGCGGCGAGGCGAAGTCCATGTCCGCGATGCTCATCGGGATCACGTCGTCCGGCACAGTATCCCACTTGATGCAGTGAGAGCCGCGCCGGTTCTGAACTGTGTCAAAATCGAACGTCGAATCCATTGATAGTGCTGTCGCCAATCAAGCCACCTCGCTTAAATCACATAGTTGTTGTTGAGGTTGACGCGCGATATAAACTGCTGAGTGCGTTCGTGCTTAGGCGCGCCGAACACCTCTTGAGGCGTGCCTTCTTCCAGCGCCAGGCCGTCGTCCAGGAACATCACGCGGTCGGAGATATCGTATACGAAGTGCATCTCGTGGGACACGAGTATCATCGTGCGGCCGGACTTGGCGACCCTTTGTATGACGGACAGCACATCCGCTATCATCTCCGGATCTAGAGCGGACGTCGGTTCATCCAACAGGATCACCTTGGGATCCATGGCAAGCGCGCGGGCGATTGCGACGCGCTGTTGTTGACCGCCCGACAGCTGATTGGGGTAGTAGGCCATGCGGTCGCTCAAACCGACCTGCTCCAGCTGGTATTCGGCCAGTTGCACCGCCTGCGTCCGCGTCATCTTCTTGACGACGAGCAGGCCTTCCGTCACATTCTCAAGCGCCGTCTTGTACTTGAACAGATTGAACAGCTGGAACACCATCGCGGTGTGCCGCCGCATGTACTGCACATCCTGTTTCCTGGCCTTCTTCACGTCGAAGCTGACCTCATCCAGCGTGATGCGTCCTTCGGACGGCGTCTCCAGGAAGTCTATACAGCGCAGCAATGTGGATTTACCCGACCCGGACGCGCCGATCACCGCGAGGACTCCGCCGTCCGCCACCGTCAGATCGACGCCCTTGAGCACTTGATTCGAGCTAAACCATTTCTTGAGCCCTTGCACTTTGATCAAGGCCGGGCACCTGCCTTTCATTGCATTTCAGCTTCTTCTCCCAAAGCAGCAGCAAGCGCGACACAACCATCGTTATTACCCAGTATATCACCGCGAGGGAGACATACATCTCAAAGTAGCGGAAGTTGCGCGACGCCATCATGCGCCCGGCCGCCGTCATTTCAACGACCGCGCACGTGAACACCAGCGACGTACCCTTTATCATTCCGATGAACGCGTTGCCCAACGATGGCAGCGCGACGACGAGAGCCTCCGGCACGATGATACGCTTCAGCGTTTGAAAGGTGGTCATGCCGATGGATTGTGCGGCTTCCATCTGCCCCTTTTCCACCGAGAGGATCGCGGCGCGGATGCTCTCGGATGTATACGCGCCGTCGTTGAGCGCGAGCGCGACCAGCGCGAACACGATTGGCGGAATGCCGTTCACGTTTAGGTTGAGTCCATACCGCCTGTTTATATATTGAAGTATCATAGGGATGCCGTAGTATGTGGTATATAACTGCACGATGATGGGCGTGCCGCGCGTGAACGAGACATAGAACGATACGATCTGGCTGAGCGCGCGGATTTTCTTGATCTTGATCAGCGCGACCAGGAACCCTATTATCAGGCTGAAGACCGTGGACGCCGCCGCAATCTCCAGCGTGATGGGCAGATAACGCAGAATCCTTGGTATCTGTGTGAACACCAGCTTGAAGTCGAATAAAACGGTCATGAAGCTCCCCCTCGTCTATACGCCAACGATCGGCGGGCATCCCCTCTAGCCCGCCGATCGCTCCGATTGGTTCCTTGCTGATTGTCCAAACCAATCAGCGGCCAGTCGCGTCGAATCCGAACCACTGTTCGGACAGCTCCTTAAGCTTGCCGCTTTCCACCAGCTGCAGGATCGCGCCGTCAACGGCGTCGCGCAGTTTCTCGCCGTCTTCCGTCTTTGGGTAGATATACCACGCGTATGGATCCTGTATTTGCTGCGTTTCTTCCTGAGAGAAGAACACGTATTCCAATACCTCTTCAAGCTCGGGGTATTCCTCAAAGTATTCGTTTATGATAACGGTTTCGCTAAACACAAAGTCTATCGCGCCGGACGCAACATCCTGGTACTGCTTGAGCGAATCCGCGCTGGAGTAGATCGTGATTACCGGGTTGTCGGGATGTTCCGCGTTAAAGCTGTCGAAGAACAACTGGGCGAACCCTCCGCTGTCGCCGACGTACACCTTCTTGCCGCCCAGGTCTTCCAGCGTCGCTATGTCAGTGCGGCCCTTTTTCACGACGGCCACCGTATAATTGTACGCGTAATACTCGTTCGCGAATAGATATTTCTCCTCGCGTTCGGGTTTCTTGGTAAGGTTGTTGGCGCCTAGTTGATAGCGACCGGCGTCTATCCCGGCGAATATGCTCGCGAATTCCGTCTGCTCTAACTTGATGGAATACTGCGGCAGCAGCGCGTCGATGGCGTTGATCAAGTCGATCTCATAACCGGCCACTTCGTTGTTTTCGTCATAGAAGGCATAGGGGCGCGGCCCGCCGCTGTTCGCCGCGAGTATCTGCGTCACGGGTTCTTCCGCAAACGCGAAACCGCCCGCCAGCACGCAGCAGCACAGGATTACCACCAGGATCGTTCTGCCAATAGTTCGTGACCGCGCGGTGTCAGTGTTACTCATGCTGTTACCTCCATACGTTTATTACCCCTATTTCATATCAGTTTAATATGAAATTAGGGTAAACAAAGTATACCATCGATTGGAGCGGTTGTAAATCGACAAAACTTATAAATTATGGGAATATTTTCTGGCGTATGTTGCGTAAATCTATGCCGAAGCCCGGATACCCAGCGCCAGGCACAGCAGCGGTATAGTCACCATCGACAGCAGGGTTGACAGCGCGACACAGTTCGACGCGAATACTGTGTCGTGGTTATAATACTCCGCCTGCATAGCGGTTACGGCGGCGTGAGGAATCCCGGCCAGTATCGCCGTGATAAGACACACCGGAGCCGACGCACGGCACAACCGGCAAACCGCGTACGTTATCAGCGGAAACGCGATAAGCCGCAGCCCACTCAGAACCCACACCCGCCAGTTGATCAGATTTCTAGGCGACTGGCCAACCATGCGCGCTCCGATAACCATCATTGACAGCGGAGTCGTCAGCGATCCCAGCGTATCCAAGGCTGAAACGAGGAACGGCGGCAAGTGAATCTTCGCCGCGAAGCATACAATCCCGAACGCAGTACCGACCAACGCGGGCGTGAGCAGCGCTTTTCGCCAGTCAAGAGCCGTATCTTTATTCAAAAGAATCACGCCGAGAGTCCATGCCAGCAGGTTGAACGAGGCGTTGAACACTACCGCGTATATCAGCGCGCTCTCGCCGAACAGCGCGGTTACGACAGGATATCCCATGAATCCGCAGTTGCTGAACACGCTCAAATGCGCAATCAAGGCACGTCGACGCTTGGGCTCCTTGCGGAACAAAGCCCAGCCCAACGCGCCTGTAGCGAGCATCATAGCGGCGCTTAAAATGAATATTGCAATCAGGTCGCGTACCAATTCGGGGGTAGGTTCACGTTGAAGCTTCGCTATAGCGGTGGCCGGTATCGCCACAAACAGCACCAGGTTGGACATAGTGGTCAACCCCGCGCCATCCGCCCAGCGAACCCGGCGAACAATGAACCCGGCGGCTACTAGCAGCAGCAGCGCTAGTATGGATTCAACAGCGAACATTCGTCATCACGGCGTCATTCCTTCTCGTCGTTCCTACTATTCTTAACTAACCATTCTTTTCATAACGGTTTTCATAACGGCCTGATTAAGATCAGCGGGGTCAGCTCATCGCCTTGTCCGGATGGATTATCCCTCAACGCGTCCTGCAGTTCCTGATCGGTTAGCGGCACGCCTCCAGAGCGGCCGAGCTGATCGCGCTGCAGGTCGTTCGCGTCCATCAACACGGTGGGGACGCCGGTCGCGTTCTCGACTTCGTTGCAGAGCTGGTCGGGGTTTGGGGGATTGATCAGGGCAAGTTCCTTGTAGATATCGAATGAGGAGCGGAAGTAGAATCCATCGATCCCACCGACGCCTTGTCCGCAAACCTTGTAGAACACGCCGTGCAATCCGAACGGACGGGTAACGGCGGACAGGAACGCGGCGAGCAGGACGCGAGGCAAGCCGACTATGTTGATGACAAGCTGCAGCTTGTATGGTTCGTGCATACCCACGCCGGTATGGTTGATTCCAGCGAAGCGCCAGAGGAAGTTAGCCCAAAAGCCAGGTTTGACGTCCTTGCGCTCGACGACGCTGTCGGCGCACATAGCCATGACTTTAGCGCCGAAGGAGAGTATGTCGCCCTTCTCGTAGAGCGGGATGACATAACGCTCGACAAGGGCTTCTTTGGATTCGCGCCGCTGCACGAAGTGGGTTTGGATTGCGAGGCGTGAATAGCGGCGACCGCCGCCTTCGATGACGCCGCGGTCAAAGTAGGTGATGTCGCCGAGCTGGCGGCGCTGTTCGTCCAGGTTGCGCGATGCTATGATGCCCATATGGAGCCTCCGTTGAATGTTGATGGAGCGTTGGTGGAGCGTTGATTAACAGCGCGGGGAATCACAGGTGTTACTGTATCCGCATAGTGTTAAGTATACCCTATTTGAGGGAGGTTATACAATGGCGGAATACGACGGAACGTTAGATATATTATGCGACGGCATTACTTGCGAGGCGGTGGCGGCGGACGGCGGGGAGTGCATACATGACCAGGTAGAGCCGATGCTGAGTTCGCTGGGCGAGCGCGCCGCGGGACTGGGTGAGGTGTTGGCGAGCCTGGCAGAGGTGGCGCGGCAAACAGCCGGCTTAATCGGTTCGGTCGGCGACTCCAGCAAGTTGACGCAAGCGCTGACGCGCGCGGGCGACGGGGCCTTCACGATGGAGCGCTGTACAAGCGGCCTAGCCTGCTGTCTGGCTCGCCTGACATGCGCCTGCGGCGCGGAGGATTGACGAACGCAGCCCCGTCGGCGTAAAAGCCGACGGGGCT
>JAITDK010000042.1 GCA_031282605.1 Oscillospiraceae bacterium | reverse complement strand
CTTTCTTTTCTTCCGTCATACCTTCATTTTACCACTTACGTATGCCTTTCGCCGCTCAATTTTCTGCGATTTTCTAAATTTGGAATTGCTGGTGTTTACCTAGATCTGCCAGAGATTCGAGAATAGCGTGCAGCATCGCGCCATCCTCGAATGAAACAAGACCAGGAACACTCTCTATCAGGATCGCCTTAGGGGCAAAGGCGGAGAAAGCTCGCAAAGCTTTGAAAGTGTTACAGACTCATGATATAATATCCCCGCTTAAAACCGCTTAAAAACATATAAGAGAGGCCATAATCATGCGCAGCGAACCCCCCTCCGCCGAGTCCCGCGCCCGCGGCGTCGCGATCATACAGATGCTTGTCTGCGCGGCGCTGTGGAGCGTCGCGGGCATATTCATCAAGTCGATTCCATGGAATTCTATGGCTATCGCGGGCGGGCGCAGCCTGATCGCGGCGGGCGTGGCGTTCGCGTTTATGCGCTGGCGGCGGATGCGCTTCCGTGTAAGCCGCGGCGCGGTAATGTCCGGAGCGATACTGAGCCTGACATTCCTGTCGTTCGTGGCGGCGAACAAGATGACCACGTCGGCGAACGCTATCGTACTGCAGTATTCCGCGCCGGTGTACATACTGGTCGTGTCCGCGCTTGCGTACCATCAGCGGTTCAGGCGGGCCGATTACATAGTGGTCGCCGTCACGCTGGCCGGGATCGCGCTGTGCTTCGCGGATAAGATCAACTCGGGCGGCACGCTCGGCAACGTCATAGGCCTGGCGAGCGGGCTGTTTTTCGGCGGCATGTTCATGACGTCAGGGCGCATGGACGGCGACTCGCGCATGACGGGCATCGTACTGGGTCACCTGTTTACGGCCGTGATCGGACTGCCATTCCTATTCATATTGCCCCATGAGATTACGGGACTAGCCATCGCGAACCTGCTGGTACTGGGTGTGTTCCAGCTGGGCGTGCCGTATGTGCTGTTCGGCCTGGCGGCGGGGCGATGCCCTCCGCTGGCCGCGTGCCTGCTGGGCATAGTCGAGCCGATACTGAATCCCGTATGGGTATTCATATTCGACGGCGAGGCGCCCGGTCCTTGGGCGCTGATCGGCGGACTGATCGTTATCGCGGCGGTGTCGGCGTGGACGGTAAACAACTCGCGGGCAGCGAACCGCCGGCAGCCCTGATTCCGGCACGGCTGGTTTACCCGCTCTATGTCAGCAAACCTCGCATATCGCCGAACCTCTTCTCCGCCGCCTCCATCAGCGTGCGCAGCGTTTCCCCGCCCGCCGCGAACGCCTCGCCAGCCGCCGCGCGCGCCATCTCCATCAGGGATTCATCGGCCCCTCTAGCGACGGCGTCCGCTTCGGGCAGGCCGTGCTGCCTGACGCCCAGCAAGTCCCCCGGCCCGCGCATCGCCAGATCCTTGCGCGCGATCTCAAACCCGTCGCGGGTAGAGACCAGCGCGTCAAGACGCGCGTTGCGCTCGCCCATAAGGAAGCACCACGACTTGACGCCGCCGCGCCCCACACGCCCCCGAAGCTGGTGCAGCTGCGCCAGACCGAATCGCTCGGGGTTCTCAATGACGATGACGGACGCGTTGGGCGCGTCGATGCCGACCTCGATAACGGTCGTAGCGACGAGTACGTCCAGGTTCCCGGCGTGAAACGCGGCCAGCGTTTCCGCGCGCAGCTTCATCGGCTGTGAACCGTGCACGACGCCTACGCGAAGTCCGTGCAGCGAACCGCCGTCCTCGCGCAATGACTGCGCCAGCCATTCCGCGCTGGCGCAGTCCGCGTCCTCGGTCTGGGTGGCGTGCGGGCAGACGATGTAGGCCTGCCTGCCTTCAGCCGCCTGCGAGCGGATGAACCCGTATAGCCCCGTGCGTTTCGATTCGGGTACGAGCCGCGTCTCCACGGGTATGCGCCCCGGCGGCGTCTCGTCGACGACTGAACGCTTCAGATCGCCGTATAGCAGCATGGCCAGCGTACGCGGTATCGGCGTGGCGGACATGACCAGCGTGTGCGGACGCAGGGTTTTTTGGGATAGCGCGGCGCGCTGCCTTACGCCGAAGCGATGCTGTTCGTCGGTCACGCACAGTACAAGGCTGCTAAACTCCACGTCCTTTGAGAACAGCGCGTGTGTGCCGATTACGGCTTGCAGCGCGCCGTCCTTTATCGCGGCCAGTACGGAGCGACGCTCCTTGGCGGAGACGCTGCCGGTCAGCAGGCCGACGCTCACGCCTAACGGCTCCAACATGCGCCGCGCCGTGCGCGCGTGCTGGGCGGCCAGCGTCTCTGTCGGAACCATCAGCGCGGCCTGCCCACCCGAAGCCACAGCGGCGTATAGCGCCATAAACGCCAGCGCCGTTTTTCCGCATCCCACGTCGCCTTCGATCAGGCGCGACATCGGCGAATCCCCGCGCATGTCGGCAATGATCTCCTCCGCGACGCGACGCTGCGCCCCCGTAGGCTCGAACGGCTGCGCGTCCCAGAATGTATCCGTTATGCCGGACGGGATGCGCAGCGGCTCGATGTGAACGGGTTGACTGCGGTTGTGAAGGGCGGCTGAGTACAACAGCAGCGTCTCAAATGAAAGAAACCTAAGCGCACGCTTCAGCGATTCTTTGGAATTAGGGAAGTGCGCTTCCCTTAAAGCGTCGCGGCGTTCCATCCTGATGGATTCAGGGATCAGCAGCGTCGGTACGCCCGATTCTACGTCGGCTTCCTTGTCCAGCGCGGCGGCGATCGCGTTTCGCGTAGATTTCGCCGGTATGCCGTCGATCGCCGGATATATAGGCAGCAGCGCCCTTTGTTCCAGTATTGATGGATGCACAACCGACCGCGCTCCGTTCGGAGCGCGGCTCAGGGTTCCGTACAACAGCAGCGGCCGCCCAACATACAGTTGCTTGAGCAGCCACGCCGCGCCGAACCATATTAATGAGACGCGCGCGCCGTCGTCTCCCGTATCGTTTTCTATAACGACATGCACGCGCGCCGTCTTGCCATAACCATATGAGCGGATCGAAGCGACCACGCCCGCGAACGCCGCTTCCTCTCCTACGCGCAGCGCATCCAGCGGCGTCAATACCGTGGAATCCTGATACTTGACCGGCAGACGCTCGATCAACGCGCGCGAGTCGGCGATACCGGCCTTCTCCAGCGCGGCGGCGCGAGCCGAACCTATACCGGGCAGAGCGCCAAGGGACGGCGGCACGGCTACTCCACCGCGATAATGAACGGATACAGCGCCTGGCCGCCCTCGTGCATCTCCGAATCGCAGTCAGGGTACTTTTCAAGAATACGGCCAAAGAGCGACTGCGCGGCTTCCTCGGAGACGCCTTCGCCATAGTAGAGCGTGATAAGCGAATCCTGGTTGGGCAGAAGCATCTCAAGCAAGTCGAGCGCGACTGAATCCTCCGTAGGGCCGACGTTCGATATGCGGCCGTTGCACAGGCCGATCACGTCGCCCTCATGGATTGTAAGACCCTCAAACTGGCTGTCTCGCACGGCTCGCGTTACCATGCCCGTCGTAACGCGTTCCGCGGCCTCCCGCATACGCGTCAGGTTGGCCTCCAATTCCGCGCTCTCTTGGTATACCAGCGCGGCGGCGATGCCCATGGGCACGTTCTTGGTAGGGATCACGCGGGCCTTGCGCTTGGTCACGGTGCAGGCCTGTTCGGCGGCAAGGATAATATTGCCGTTATTGGGCAATACGAACACCGTCTTGGCGGGGGTGTCGTCGATCGCGCGGGTGAGATCCTCGATCGACGGATTCATCGTCTGCCCGCCCTTTACGATATTGGTCACGTTGAGATCCTTGAATATACGCGTGAATCCCTCGCCTTGAGATACCGCGACCACGCCGTATTCGTGTTCCTTGGCGGATTCGGCGGCCTGCCTGGCGATGCGCTCGCGCCTCTGCTCCATCATGTTCTCGATTTTCAGCCCCGTCAGCTCGCCCAGCATCAACCCGGCCTGCAGCGCCTTTCCGGGGTCGTTTGTATGGACGTGCACCTTAACCATGGAAAGATCGCCGACGACCAGCACGCAGTCGCCGATCCGATTCAATTTGCGGCGGAACAGCGCGACGTCGTCGTCCGTGACGGTTTCAGCGAGATACTGAATGAAGAATTCCGTGCAGTAGGCGTACTTGATGTCCTCGATCGCGTCGTGATCGTCGGAGAATACGACCTGCCCGTCGGATTCGGTCATACCGCTGGGCGGCTCGATTGGCACGCCGCTCAGCGCGGACGCCATGCCGCTATAGATGAGCAGCAGCCCGCGCCCTCCCGCGTCCACCACGCCCGCCTGCTTTAATACAGGCAGCATATCGGGGGTCTTGCGCAGAATGATCTCGCCCTGAACGAGCATCGCGTTGAGCAGGGCGACTATGTCGTCCGGATCGCGCTCGGCATGGCGCGCCGCTTCGTCGGCCACGAATCGCGCGACGGTCAGTATCGTGCCTTCCTTGGGCTTCATCACGGCCTTGTACGCCGTCTCCACCCCGGCCTTCAGCCCCTTCGCGAACAGGCGCGCGTCCAGCCTTTCGGCGTGATCGACGCCGCGCGCGAAGCCCCTGAATAACTGCGATAATATGACGCCCGAATTACCGCGCGCGCCGCGCAGCGTGCCTTTTGCGATGTACTCGGCCACCTCGCCCGCGTTGTTGATCTCGTGGCCGTTCACCTCGCGTACGGCGGCCATGATGGTCAGGGACATATTGGTGCCCGTGTCGCCGTCGGGGACGGGGAACACGTTCAGCGCGTCGACGGCCTCGCGATTCCTCTCCAGCAGCGACGCGCCCGCGATCAGCATCTCGCGCAGCTGCAGCGCGTCGACGAACGACACCTTCTTCAACGGGGATTTTGGAGGTTCGTTAATATTGTACAACGGTCGTCCCTCCTTTCACCCCTGCTGCACTCGGATGCCTTCGACTGATATGTTCACGCGGCGCACATTCGCCCCGGTCATACTCTCCAGCTTATATTTGACCGTCTCCACAATGCTCGTGCACACGGTATAGATCGAGATGCCGTAATCCACGACGATGTATAGATCGACGTCTATCTGCCCATCCTCTGTGGTGCGCAGCGCGACGCCGCGCGTCAGGTTTTCGCGGCCCAGCCACTCGACGAACCCGTCCTTAGCGCGCTTGCTGGACATCGCGACGATGCCATAGCACTCCAGCGTCGCATATCCCGCGACCTTGAGCATCACATCCTCGGCTATCGTAATCGTACCCAAGTCGTTGACTATCTTCGTATCCATATATCCTCCACGTCCCGCGGTTTTGCTCATAACCAGACTCATCCTTATTAGTATACAAGATACCGCCCGGTTAATGCAAGCGGATGTCCGGCGGATTCGATTTGGATGGCGCGCCTTCGCACTTGAGCCTGCCGGCGCCGTATAACGCATAAGCCCGACGGACATGGCATAGGGATTATGGGCTGGATCATTCCTGCGGACGGATAGTCCGTTCCCAAGCCAAGGAGGCCGTTATGACGTTTTCATTATGGCGATTCGTGCTAATACTAGGCGCGGCGCTGGCGCTGATATGCATGTTGGGGCTGCTTGCGCGCGGACCGAAGCGGCGCTCTACATGGATCGCGGCGAACGCGGGCAGCGGGCTGGCCGCCATGCTGACGCTGAATCTGCTGCTGCCCTCGTTCGGACTGATCGTACCCGTGAACCTGGTAAGCATCGCCGTCGCCGGAACGCTGGGGGTGCCGGGGGTTGCGCTGGCGGCGGCGCTTTACGCGATACTCTAACGCAATACTAAGATCTGTTCGAAAATCCCCATCCACTATAAAAACCGCAAGTTCGAACCTCGCGCCAACCAAATCCGGATGCAGGCACGGCGAACGAACGCAAGGAAGCGTTTCGTCAGCTTTGCGTACCGTGTGATAATTGCGGCGCGCAGCGCGTCGGAAGCATCATGCCGGTGGATTTCTTCTGCCACTTGCATCGCCTCCTCCAAGGAGATTCGACACTTATGACGTTCTCCACCATTTTTCTTGCATCCCTCCTATTTTTCGAACAGACCCTAATGCTATGCTAATGCGACGTTAACGCGATATCTACAGCCCGAACGCCTTCACCGCCGCGCTCATGCCCAAGCGATCCGCGCCCGCGGCGACTAACTCGCGCGCAAACTCCGCCGTACGTATCCCGCCGGCGGCCTTCACCTTGACGCCGGACCCGACGTTTGCGCGCATGAGTTTTATATCCTCGACCGTCGCGCCGCCCGTGGAGAAGCCGGTTGACGTTTTAATGAAGTCCGCACCCGCGCGGGTCACCAGTTCGCACGCGACGAGCTTGTGCGCCTCATCCAGCAGACAGGCTTCGATGATCACCTTGAGCGTCTTGTCTCCCGCTTCTAGCTTCAGCAGGCGAATCTCGTTGAGCACATAATCATTGTCGCCGCGCAGCAGCTTCCCGACGTTTATCACCATATCGATCTCGGCCGCGCCTTGGTCGATCGCCTGGCGCGTCTCGAACAGCTTGCTCTCCGTCGTGCCGTATCCCAGCGGAAAACCTGCGACGGTGCAAACGGGCACGGTTGAACCCAGTGCGTCCAACGCTTCCAGCGCGGTCTCGACATAGCACGGTGGAATGCAGACGCTCGCGAAGCGGTGTTTTGCGGCCTCCGCGCAGAGCGTCTTGATCTGGTCTGGCGTGGCGGTTTGCGCCAACAGCGTGTGGTCGATCATGGAGAGGATGTCCCTGTCGCTCATAACCTGTCTCCCATCGTTCTTAATCTGTCGTTCTTAATCTGTCGTTTTTAACCCGTCGTTCTTAATCAGTATGCGCAGTGCGTCCACGGCGACCTTGATCGCAGGCTCCGGCCCGAGAAACTCTACGCCAGGCAGCCCCTTGCGGTTGACTTGATTCCCCGCGACGATCAGCACGGCGCCCGTTCGCGCCTTCAGCACGCTGCCCAGTATGAACAGCGTCGCGCTCTCCATCTCGCTGGCCAGGCATCCGGCTTCCGTCCAAGCCCGCCACTTCGATAGCAGCATGTCCCGCGCGGGCATACGCTCCGGTTCGTGCTGGCCATAGAACGAATCCTTACACTGCACTACTCCGATATGCGTATTGTATCCCGACGCGGCCGCCGCCTGATCCAGCGCGCGCAGTACCCCGTAATGCGCCGTCGCCGGGAATTCCACCGGAATGTATTCCTTCGACGTGCCGTCGAACCGTATCGCGGCCTGAGCGATCACTACGTCATTGGCCGCGACCTCGGGCTGCATCCCGCCGCAAGTGCCCACCCGAATGAACGTATCAGCACCGCAGCGGATCAATTCCTCCACCGCGATGGCGGTAGACGCGCCGCCGATACCGGTCGACGTCACGGATACGGACACGCCGTCCAGCGTCCCCGTGTATGTGGTATACTCGCGATGGGACGCCGCGCGCCTGGGATTGTCAAAATGCGCCGCAATCGACTCGCACCGCCCCGGATCGCCCGGCAGCAGCACGTAGCGGCCTATATCGCCTTTTTTCAACGCGACATGGTATTGAACGGACATATCAGCCAAAAGAGCCCGCCCCCTATTCTATAACCACTAATATTGACATTGTAACCATATTGGTCTAAGATGGCAATAGCCTGTTGTACGTTAGATCAATTGCACGCCAGGCTATTGGAGGCGACCAATTATGGCGCAGGTAAAACCTATTCCCCGCGAAGAGACTATAGCGCGCAAGCGTGTCAGGGCGCTGCTCGATCCTAACAGCTTTGTCGAGACGGACGCGTTAGTCGGCGGCGCGGAGGGCGTCGTAACCGGATACGGCGCCGTCAACGCCCGGCCCGTGTACATATTCGCGCAGGATCCATCCGTAAAGGCCGGAGCGGTGAACACCGCGCACGCGGCCTAAATACTCAAGATCATGAGGCTGGCCAATACATGCGGCGCTCCAGTTGTGGGGTTATGTGACAGCGCGGGCGCGCGGCTGGAAGAGGGCGCGCTCGCGATGAACGCGTACGCCGAGATATTCGCTCAAATCGCGCGTATGTCGGGCACGGTGCCGATGGTCGGCGTCGTGCTGGGTCATTGCTCGGGCATCGGCGCGGCGCTGCCCGCTTTGATGGATGCGGTGATCGCCAGCGAATCCGACGCGCAGTGGATGATAGTCGGGCCAGGCGCGACCGCGAAGGAACTGAACCTGTTCCCTCACCAGGTCTCCGCAAAGGAATTGGGCGGCGCGGCGGCTCACGCGAAGCGTGGCGGCGTTGCGATACTCGCCAAGGATGAGACCGAGGCGCTGTCAAAGACGCGCGTGCTGCTAGCGCTGCTGCCCGACAACAGCCTTGAATCCCCCGAGGATGACCTGACCGGCGACGCCGACATCAACCGTGAACTGAGCGCGGCGGATCCCGGCGATCCCGACGCTATCATCGCCTCGCTGCTGGACGCCGGTTCCGCCTTGCCGCTGTACGCGCTGTCCGCGTCGAGTGTTACGACGACATTGGGGCGGATCGGCGGGCGCGCGGCGGGCGTCGTCTCCGCTGCTGGCAAACTGCGCGCCGACGGCTGCCGCAAGGCCGCGCGGTTTATCCGACTGTGCGACTGTTTCAATATACCGGTCGTGTCGCTGATCAACACGGGCGGCCTCGCCGCCGCCTCGCCCGACGATCAAACCGATACGATCAAGGCCGTCGCGCAATTGAGCTACGCAGTGGCGGAGTCCACTACGCCCAAGCTGACCGTTATTACCCATAACGCTATCGGCGCGGGGTACATCGCGTTCGGCGGTCGCGCGTCCGTCGACGCGGCGTACGCGTGGCCCGGCGCGGTGATCAGTCCGCTGTCGCCGGAAGCCGCCGTCGCGGTGTTCAAGAAGGATGAGCTGGCGGCGGTCAAGGGTGACGTCGACGCTTCACGCAGGGACTTCATTGACGATTACACGGCGAACGTAGCGGACGGCCTGAACGCCGCGAAACTCGGTTTGGTCGACGACATTATCCAGCCCCCCGACACGCGACGCCTGCTGATCTCCGCGCTGGAGATGCTGCAAGGCAAGCGCGATCAAAATCCGCCCAAGAAGCACGGCAATCTGCCGCTTTGATTCGAGCGGATGAAGGAGGCGCAATATAATTGGATAACAATAAAGCCAACGTCACGGCGGAACCGGCGGCGCAGCCGATCGAGGCGGTAACGTTCGCTCCGTACGTACAGCCTACGTCCGAATCTATCTCCGATAATAAAACAATCGAGTTGGTGGGGATCGAGGCGACGTCCGAACCCCCCATAATCGTCGCTCCCGATCAGAACGGCCGCAACATGCTGCTGATGCTCGCGTTCGTGGTACTGCTGCTGGCGGTGTTCACGCTGCTTGACCGGGTTAAGATGAGGCGCGGGACTCCTTCGCCGTCCCCCGTTAACGATTCATCCGCCGAAAGCGGCAAGGCGCCGAGAAACGTGCGCGCCATCAACCCCACCCCCACCCCCGCAAAAGGAGACGCCTCCAAGCATGCGGAAGGAGTGTTCACGCTCGCTGCGGCGGATGATCCCGACATCGCGGTCGTTATCGCCGCGGCCGTCGCGATGATGACGCAGGCGGGGTCTGTCGATCAGCCCGCCGCCGAACCGGCGCCACCTCCGGAAGCGCTGCTCGTACGACGCGTCCGCCGCAAGCCGTCCAGCGCAACGGCATGGAGCCGCGCCGGACGCGAGGAACAAGTATACAGCCGGATGGTTTAACATCCGGCTAAACTGGGTATATGTGATATAGGAGGAACGGTTATGCGCACATTTAACATTACCGTCAACGGCAAGACGTATCAGGTACAGGCCGAGGAAACTACCGGCGGCGTGGCGGCTCCGATTCCGGTTCCGATTTCAGCGCCGGTTTCGGCTCCGATTCCCGCACCCGCCGTTGCAGCCCCTGCGGCGGCAGCCGCCGCCCCAAGACCCGCCGCGCCAGCCGCTCCAGCCGCCCCTATTACGGGCAGCGAGCTGATCAAGTCCCCCATGCCGGGCACGATTATCAGCGTCAAGGTATCGGCGGGGCAGTCTGTCAAGAGGCATGAGACGCTGGTCATACTCGAGGCCATGAAGATGGAGAACGAGATCGTCTCGTCCCGCGACGGCGTCGTCGCCCAGGTCGTCGTGTCCAAGGGCGCGAGCGTCAATACCGACGACGTGCTGGTTGTGTTGCAATGATCCAGGTAATATCTCGGAGGTGATCTAGTGAGCAAGGTAAAGATTGTAGATACGATACTGCGCGACGCGCATCAGTCCCAGGCCGCGACGCGGATGCGGATCGACCAGATGATCCCCGCGTTCGAGTATCTGGATAAAGCCGGGTTCTACGCGCTGGAATGCTGGGGCGGCGCGACGTTCGACAGCTGCCTGCGGTTCCTGAACGAGGATCCATGGGAGCGGCTGCGCATAATGCGCAAAGGCTTGCCCAACACCAAGCTGCAGATGTTGCTGCGCGGTCAGAATATACTGGGATACAAGCACTACGCGGACGATGTAGTCGAATACTTCGTCAAGAAGTCGCTGGATAACGGCATAGATATCATCCGCACATTCGACGCGCTGAACGACCTGCGCAACATGGAGACGGCGGTCAAGGCGACGAAGCAGTACGGCGGTATAGCCGAGGTCGCGATGAGTTATACGATCAGCCCGGTGCATACCGAGGAGTACTTCGTCGAACTAGCCAAACGCATTGAGAATATGGGCGCAGACGTCATCTGCATCAAAGACATGGCGAACCTGCTGCTGCCCTACGGCGCGCACAGCCTTATTAAGAAGCTAAAGGCCAATACCAAGCTGCCCATCCACGTGCACACGCACAACACGACGGGCACGGGCGACATGACGCTGCTCAAGTCCATCGAGGCTGGCGCGGACATCGTGGACACCGCCCTCTCGCCTCTGGCGAACGGCACCAGCCAGCCCGCGACCGAGGCGCTGGCGGCGGCGCTTAAGGGCACGGAGTTCGATCCTGGCCTGGATATGGCGCAGCTCAGCAAGGCGGCGGAGCACTTCCGGGGCGTTGCGGCGGAGCTGACGAAGGAAGGCTGGCTCGATCCGCGCGTGCTAAGCGTAGACGTGAACACGCTGCTGTATCAAGTGCCGGGCGGGATGCTGTCCAACCTAATCGGACAGCTGAAGCAGGCGAACGCATCCGACAAATTCTACGACGTGCTGGCCGAGGTGCCGAGGGTGCGCGAGGACTTTGGGTTCCCGCCGTTGGTGACGCCGACCAGCCAGATCGTGGGTACCCAGGCGGCGCTGAATATACTGGGCGGCGAGCGGTATCGGCAAGTGACTAAGGAAAGCAAGGGCTTAATGAAGGGCGAGTATGGTCAATTGCCCGCGCCCGTCAACGAAGACGTGCGTAAGAAGATAATCGGCGACGAGAAGGTGATCACGAAGCGTCCGGCGGACGACATCCCGCCCGAGCTGGATAAGTACCGCAAGGCGATAAAGCAATACGCCGAGCAGGACGAGGACGCGCTAAGCTACGCGTTGTTCCCGCAGGTTGCGCTGAATTTCTTCGAGAACCGCCAGGCGGCCAAGCTGCGCTTGGAGGGACTCACGCCCGACGGTCAGGCGGTTCCTATCTGACCGGCGTCTTGACCCCTTAGCGTCGCGGATCACGCGTATCGCAAGGGAAGCCCGCCTGTCGCCGCCGCGACAGATGGGCTTCCTCTATGGATAAAACGATCTACGCTTCGCCAAACCAACGCTATACCAGCGCAGGCTCCAGCGCCGCGGACTTGGCGACGGCCTTTGCCACCAGGTTCGCTATGCGCTGTATCATCCGCAGATCGTCCTCACTGAATCGCGCCGGTTCCGGACTATCCAGATCAAGCACGCCGAACAGCTTGCCGCCGATGAGGATCGGCGCGACCAGTTCGCTGCGCGTCGACGAATCGCACGATATGTACCCTGGGAACGCTTCTACCTCGTCTACTCGTATGGCCCTGCGTTCCGACGCGACCGTGCCGCATACGCCCTTTCCAAACGGTATTCGCACGCACGCGGGCTGCCCCTGGTACGGCCCTACCACCAGAGTCTCCCCCCTTGCGATATAGAACCCGACCCAGTTCAAGCGTTCCATAAACGCGAATATATACGCAGCCACCGTGGCCAGCGCGGCCAGCGGATCAGTCTCCTCCGCTAGCGTGTCCTCAATCACTATCTCCATCTGGCTGTTGCGTTCCTGTCCGGTAATGAAGCGAATCTCGGGCAGCATATCGTTATACCTCCGTACTAAATAACATAAACCATATTCAGGCGCTCACGTTCACGCGTCTCCTCAAACGTATCCTGTCTAGCAGCGGATCGAACACTCGCTGTTTGGGGATCACGTCCAGCGCGACGGCGGCCAGCAACACCAGCGGCTTTATCATCTGCTGTGTGTCGGTCTTGAGTCCCATGATCGACATGCCGTTGTTCAGGATCCCCATTATCAGTCCGCCTACCAGCGCGCCTCCTATCGTGCCCACGCCCCCATACGCCGACGCGCCGCC
>JAITDK010000018.1 GCA_031282605.1 Oscillospiraceae bacterium | reverse complement strand
GGGGTAGCTGGACGCTGCAGCTTCTTGATGATATGTCGATTGAGCTTAAGATTATCGACCCTGTAACCGACCCAAGCGTGACGCGAACCGCGAGAAAAATGGGGTTAAGGCCTCGCCTGAAGGATCGCTGGGCGATTCCGTCGGAATGCGACGCTGCGTTTGTCGCCGGTATCGAGGATATATTGTCGGTTTACGCGCGCCCGCTGGATCCCAATTATCCGGTGGTTTGCATGGATGAAAAGTTGTTCCGCCCCATGAAAGTGGCGTCCAGGCCGTTCAACCACGACAGAGTCAAGTATGGTCAGCGCATCCGGCACAACGCGATATTCGCGTTTACAGAACCGTCGACGGGCTGGCATAGAACTAGCGTGCTGGAGCGGCGCAGCCGGGATGACTGGGCGAATCAAGTGCGTCAATTGCTGGAAGAGGATTATCCGGACGCGAGAAAAGTCTGCCTGGTTATGGATAAGTTGAACACGCACAATATCGCCGCGTTGTACAGAGCGTTTCCGGCCGAGAAGGCGTTTCAGTTGGCAAGCAGGCTGGAGATACACTACGCCCCGAAGTTCGGCGGCTGGCTGAACGTAGCTGAAATTGAGATGAGCGTAATGGAGCGTCACTGCCTAGGCAAGTATATCCCGGACGCCAAGGCTTTAGCCCATGAGCTTTCTCCGTGGTCCACCGGCGGAAATGGGGTCGTAAAGGCCGTGCGCTGGCAGTTCGCTAATGATCAGGCAAGGAGAAGGTTAAAGCATTTGTACCCGGAGATAAATGATTGATTAATATACTCCATCCCGGTAAGAACTTCCCGTCTTCGAGAGGATTTTCGCCGCTCACATTAGCGGGCGACGAAAATCCATCGCTGATCCGTGGAAAGTCTTATCGGGATGGAGTATATAAACCAGGAAAGAATCAGTTAAAATATCAGCGAACGGGCAGCCGCGGCGAACGGTTGCTCAGGCTCTTTCTCACCAAGCTTCCGTGGCAGTCCAGCAGATACCAGTTATCCAGTATAATATGAGCTTTGTGGTTCTTTGACTCAAACACCATCGGCGAGATTACGACGGATGCGTCGCTTGCGCCCAGGTATTGCGCCCACCAGCTGAACGAGCTGTTGGCGATAATAAAATGCTTGCATGAACGCATCAGTTCCAGTTCCTCAACGGCGTCCTTTTCGCCATTGTTCTCGACGAATACCGTCGATTTCGGAAACGTGATCGACTCTTTAACCCAGTCCATGCCGTCGCTGAACACGAAGAACACGGAATCCGGCATCGCTTTGGACAGCATGTCGATGGCGCTGTTGTAGTACGCCTTAGTGCATATGCCGACATAATCCTTCCGATTGATAAAATCCCCGCGCCGGACGTGCACGCATACAGCGTTGCGTGACTCTTTGATGCGGTGTTGCATCGCCACATTCTCGGGTCTTAACTCTCCCACGTACTTGATCTCGTCCAGAATGAGTCGCTTAATGCAGTCAAAGTACTTATATCCTTGATACCCATGTACATAGTAGTGCTTCATGTTAAACTTGATGGTTTCGTCGTACGGCTTCCAGTTTTTCAAGAGGATGCCTTGCTTCATCAGCTTGTTTCGTTCGGCGGCGGCGGCGTCATATGAGGGCAGCTTATCTACGAATTTACTTTTTTGGAAACAATATTCCAAATAGCCGGGCGCCAGCGCGGCGAACTCATCCATGGAGGCCATGACGGCCAGTTGATTGCATATATTATAATTGTACAGCTGGAACGCCTCATGGTCGTTTTCAGCAGGATTGACATACGCAACGCCGGATTGGGCGACGTTGACCTGCAGCCAGCGGAAGAAAGCGTATATAAACAGCTGGTTTCCCAAACCGCCCCGCATATTCACAAATATCACCTTGACCACTCCTTAATATATATATCATATCCACCACTGTGAGAATATGATCGCGGCCTTAAGCGCGTTCCCGAGCCTTGACAATCCCTCTTGGAAATGTTAATCTACCAATTACGCGTAATAGCGTTTAGTTGCGCGTTTAATGGTGTTCAAGCGAGTACAATAATCTAAGCGGCGTCAAGCCGACAAAGGAGCGCCCCCCTATGCGATCGACGACCAGCAACGAGCTGCGCTCGCTGTACCTGGAATTCTTCCAGGAGCACGGACACGCCGTGATCCCTAGCGCATCGCTTATTCCGGAGAACGACCCGACGGTGCTGTTCACCACTGCGGGGATGCATCCGCTGGTGCCGTACCTGCTGGGCAGCCCGCATCCGGCGGGCAAGCGCCTGACCGATGTGCAGAAGTGTGTGCGCACGAGCGACATCGACGAGGTGGGCGACGCGTCGCACCTGACGTTCTTTGAGATGCTGGGCAACTGGTCGCTGGGCGATTACTTCAAGAGGGAAGCGATAGCCTGGTCGTGGGAATTCCTGACGAGCGACCGCTGGCTGGGCATACCGCAGGATGAGCTGGCCTTCAGCGTGTTTGTAGGCGATGAGAACGCGCCGCGTGACGACGTGTCATTCCAGTTGTGGCGGGATCAGGGTGTGCCGGCCGAGCGGATATTCTACCTGCCCAAGGAGAATAACTGGTGGGGTCCGGCTGGATTGACCGGACCATGCGGGCCGGATACCGAGATGTTTATCATCACGGATAAGGAGCCATGCGGGCCGGACTGCTCCCCCGCTTGCTCGTGCGGGCGCTACCTGGAGATATGGAACGACGTATTTATGCAGTATAATAAGATCGCCGACGGCACGCTCCTTCCGCTGCCCGCGCCGAACGTCGATACCGGTATGGGTCTGGAGCGAACGCTCTGTGTGTTGACGGGCAAGAAGAGCGTGTACGAAACGGATCTCTTCGTACCGATTCTGGACAAGATCGCTGAACTAACCGGCAAGGTCTATGGCTCGGATGAAGAGACGACGAAGGCGTTCCGAATCGTCGCCGACCATGTGCGCACATCCGTATTTTTGATAGGCGACCCGCGCGGCGTCACGCCGTCGAATGTCGATCAAGGCTATGTGCTGCGCCGCCTTATCCGCCGCGCCGTGCGTCACGGAATGAAGCTTGGGGCGCCGGAAGGGTTCATCGCCCGTATCGCCGACGTGATAATCGCCAATTACCGCGGCGTATATCCCGAGCTAGGCAAAGCCGCCGATTTCATAAAGGAGCAGCTCCTGTTGGAGGAAGGTCGTTTCCAACGCACGCTGCAGCAGGGTACGCGCGAGTTTGAGAAAGCCGCGTCGCGTCTGACTGGCGGCACGATTGACGGGCTGACCGCGTTCCATCTGTACGACACGTATGGTTTCCCGATAGAGATCACGGCTGAGCTGGCGAAGGAACGCGGGTTATCGGTGGACGAGACAGGTTTCCGGGAGCGCTTCGCGGCGCATCAGGAGAGGTCGCACGCCGGAGCCGAACAGCGGTTCAAGGGTGGGTTGGTCGACGCCAGCGATCAAACCGCGCGGCTGCACACCGCAACGCATCTGCTCCACGCCGCGCTGCGCAAGGTGCTGGGGACTGACGTTGCGCAGAAAGGCTCCAATATCACGTCGGAGCGGCTGCGGTTTGACTTCTCGTTCGGGCGCAAGATGACCAAGGATGAGCTGACCGAGGTCGAACGGCTGGTTAATGAATCCATACAGGCTGATCACCCGATCGACTGCCGCGAGATGACTGTCGACGAAGCGCGCGGCGAGGGCGCCATCGGCTTGTTTGAGAGTAAGTATGGCGAGCGCGTCAAGGTGTACACGATGGGCACGGTATCCAAGGAGATCTGCGGCGGACCGCACGCGTCTCATACCGGCGAGCTGGAGTCGTTCAAGATTCAGAAGGAGGAGGCGTCGTCGGCGGGCGTTAGAAGGATTCGCGCCGTGATCGGAGCGTCGTCGGACGGTGCGGGCGCATGATTCAATTTGCGGCAAACGCGCCGTTCTGGAAGGGTTCATTGCACCTGCACACCACGCGCAGCGACGGGTTACTGACGCCGGAGGAGGTGGCCGAACTCTATCGCCGCGCGGGCTATGATTTCATCAATATTACCGACCACTGGAAGACGTCGGATTACTCGTCATTATCCGACGGTATTTTGGTTTTGTCTGGTGTGGAACTGGACAACAAGCCGCCGTATGAAAACGTGCACCTGATAGGCGTCGGGATCGATCCGTATAATGTGGCGCCTGGGATGCTCAACCGCAAGTTCATGCGTCCTCAGTCTGTTCAGGACAATATCGACGCGCTGTTGAAGTCCGGCGGACTCGCCGCGCTGGCGCATCCCGCCTGGTCGCTGAACACTGCGGAAACCGTATCCGATATGGACGGTCTGTTCGCTCTAGAGATATTCAACAGTGTGTCCGGCTTGCCGTGGAACGCGATGCGGCAGGACTCGTCTTACCTGGTGGATGTGCTGGGAGCGCGCGGTCGTCGGCTGCCGTTGATCGCCGTTGACGACGCGCATTTCTACGAAGGCGAGGAATGCAAAGGATTCGTCATGGTGCAGTCGGAGTCGTGCACGCGTGAGTCGCTGCTGGACGCGATGCGCGACGGCAAGTTCTACGCGAGTCAAGGCCCGGTCATAGAGCAGGTCGATATCGACCCGGAGCGCTTAATTGTCATGACAAATCCAGCTTCATGCGCCGTATTCTATACCGACGCCGCATACAATAGCGAACGCGTTGTTCAGCAGGACGGCGGCACGCGGTGGGTATACGCGCGAAACCCTGCGCTGGACGAACAGTTTGTCCGATGCGAGATACACGATGCGCAAGGGCGGCGCGCGTGGACGAATCCAGCGGCATGGATAGAGGAATAACGGCGCCCGCGGCTTGAATAGGAAATAATAAGGAGGGTGTTCATCATGGAATCGATCAACAATATCCGGCATATCCACACCATTAAATCCGCGTGTCTGCGCGCAAGCTTGGAACATGGCGGCTGCGGCGAGTGCCAAGCCAGCTGCCAATCCGCGTGCAAGACCAGTTGCACCGTCGCGAATCAACAGTGCAAGCGTCAGGAATCACGCACGCCGACGCCGAAAAAAAGCGCCTCTATCTAGTAGATGATTCATACGTTTGAGGCGTTGGGGCGGAAACTGGCGCTGGACGTCGGCAGCGGCGCGCTGCACCAGCTGGACAGCATTGCGTTTGATGCGCTGAATCCGGATCCCGCCGAGCGTGCCAGGCTGCTTTCACGTTATCCCGCCGATGAAGTTTCCGCGATCACCGTCGAGCTGGATGAACTGCGCCGCGAAGGCATGATCGACTCGCCGGATGATTACGACGCGTCGCTGCTGCGTGAACCCGGCGTGGTGAAGGCCATGTGCCTGCACGCCGCGCACGACTGCAACCTACGCTGCCGCTACTGCTTCGCGCAAGACGGCACATACAGCGACCCGACCCGCGCCCGTATGTCAGTCAACGTAGGAAAAGCCGCGCTCGACTGGCTGATTGGGAAGAGCGGTTCGCGACGCGCGCTGGAAGCGGATTTCTTCGGCGGCGAGCCGCTGTTGAATCTGCGTGCCGTGAAGGAGATCGTCGCATATGGGCGTCAGCGTGAGCGCGAGACGGACAAGCGTTTCTCATTCACGATAACGACGAATGCGGTGGGGTTGACGGACGACGCGATCCAATTCATAAACGCTGAGATGGATAACTGCGTGCTGTCGCTGGACGGGCGGCGAGAGGTTCATGACAGGATGCGCCCGGACGTTGGCGGACATGGCTCGTATGATCGCGCGCTTGAGGGCGCGCTGAAGCTGGTCGCCTCTCGAGGCGGAAAGCCATACTACGTCCGCGGCACGTTCACTGCTTACAACCTTGATTTCACGAACGACGCGCTCGCGCTGGCGGACGCCGGTTTCGAGCATATATCCGTCGAACCGGTCGTCGCGTCGGAAGATGAGCCGTACGCGCTGAAACAGGAGCACCTGCCGCGCATCCTATCGGAATATGACGCCTTGGCGGCAGCCTATCTCGAACGTCGGCGGCAAGGCAGGCCGTTCTCGTTCTTCCACTTCAACGTTGATTTGGAGAACGGTCCGTGCCTGCGCAAGCGTCTGACCGGATGCGGCGCGGGTAACGAGTATGTCGCCGTAACGCCTGAAGGCAAGCTGTACCCATGTCATCAATTCGTAGGCCGTGAAGGCTGGGAGATCGGCGACGCGACGACCGGCGCGTTCAACAGCGCGATGCAGCGCGTGTTTGCCGACAACCATGTGCTAAGCAAGCCCGATTGCCGTTCGTGCTGGGCGAAGTACTTCTGCAGCGGCGGTTGCTGCGCGAACGCGTTGTCAATGAACGGGCGGCTGGACAAACCATATGAACTGGCGTGCGCAATGCAGCGCAAGCGGCTGGAGTTGGCGCTGGCCATTGAGGCTATGGCTCTTAACGAGTATAGTTAGGGTCTGTTCTAAAAATCTCGCATGGGTCTAGGTGCGTCTTTCCGCCTCATTAAGGGCAGAATCCCTTCGGGATTCTGCGCAGACGCGCCCGCTTCGCGTTGCGTGCCGCAACTGCGTCGCTGTTCCGATCAGCGCAGTCCCAGTCCGCCCCCATTCACTTTCTTTGTGGGGACGAAAAACCCACCCCGATCCCCACTGCGATCTTTTTCGAACAGGCTCTAATTCCCTTCGAAGCCGACGAGGAGGAGCGATGGATACCAGCGGGAACAGCCCTGGCAATTCAAGTAATACCAGCAATACCGAGAATTCCAATAATGAGGGTGGCGCGTGGAAACGCAACGTCGCGTTGTTCGTCGGTGGTCAAACTATTTCGACGTTCGGATCGATGCTGGTGCAATACGCCATAGTCTGGCACGTGACGCTGAAGACCCAGTCTGGCGCGATGATGACGCTGTTCACGCTGGCGGGATTCCTGCCGATGCTGATCACGTCGCCGTTCGCCGGGGTGTGGGCGGATCGCTGGAACCGCAAGCTGATAATCAACCTGGCTGATTCGGCGATTGCGTTTGTCAGTTTGGTTGCGGCGGCGTTCCTGTGGGTTGGCGTAGACGCGGTTGGCGTATTGTTGGTGTGCGCGGCGGTGCGCGCGTTTGGTCAAGGCGTGCAAAGCCCGGCCGGCGGCGCGTTATTGCCCCAAATCGTGCCGGAAGCGCATCTGACGCGCGTCAGCGGGATACAGGGCGGCATCCACTCGGCTATGGGTCTGGCGGCTCCGGCGATCAGCGCCGCGTTGATGGCCGCCGCTCCACTGCCGCTGCTGTTCCTCGTGGATGTCGTTACCGCCGCAGTGGGCATAGGGCTGCTGTACTTCTTCGTGCATGTGCCGGATACGCCGGCCGCCGCATTGGCGGGCAAGCGGGCTGATAACGCGGAATCCATTGAATCCTCAGCCGCGCTGAGCGAGAAGGGCGGCGCACGCTACTTCCATGACCTGCGCGAGGGCTTCCAGTATGCTGTCCGGCATAAGTTTATACTGCAGATGTTCGGCATGGTCATTGTGTTCCAGCTGCTTGCCTCGCCGGCCGCGCTGCTGACACCGCTGCAAGTGACCCGCGACTTCGGCGACGAGGTATGGCGGCTTTCGGCGATAGAGATAACGTTCTCGCTGGGGATGATGCTGGGCGGACTGGTTCTGGGTGCGACGGGCGGGTTTAAAAACCGTGTATGGTCGATGGCCCTCGCGTGCTGTATGTTCGGCGTGTGCGCGGTTGGGCTGGGCATTACGGGGAATTTCCCCGTCTACCTCGCGTTGATGGCGGTCATGGGAGTATCGGGGCAGCTGTATAACACGCCGACGACTGTGCTGCTTCAGACCTCAGTCGATCCAGCTGTGCTGGGCAGGGTGTTCTCGTTTTTCATGATGATCACAGGGGCGACAGTACCGATGGGAATGCTCATATTCGGACCGCTGTCCGATCGTGTGCCGATTGACGCTCTTCTGATTGGCACAGGCGCCGGGATAGTGACGCTGCTGATTCCTTTGCTGTGCAGCAAGGCGCTGCGGGCGGTGGCGTACGCGAAGCAGAGTTAACCCCTTTGCCTCCGCGGCGGTACGCAAAGGGTTAGGGTCTGTTCGAAAAAGATCGCATGGGGGATTGGGTCGGCTCCCCCCTCCCCTCAATCCCACGCGATCTTTTCGAACAGGCCCTATAACGAGAAAATCCTTCGTTATCACGTTACAAATTCAGGAATGCCGGAAAGGGATGTCAATTGAGCGCGGCGAGGATGCGCCGCGGTTTCCTATTGAGCCAACCTATAGATGTTCAGCACATCCTGCCAGTAGAGTTTCTTCAACCCGCCCAGCGGCTGCTCGTCGTCGAACGCGGCGCCGGTCGATTTCTTGGCCATCTCTTCCAGTTTATCTGTTCCGATGCCCAGTCCGCCCAACGTTCCCGCTAGACCCATCCGCGTAAAGAACGCTCTCAACCGCGCGATACCTTCTTGAATGACCGCTTCGCTGTCCCGTATGCTGCCGCTAACGCCCATCACATTCACAGCGAACTGCACGAACATCGGTATATTATACTTATACACATATTGCATCCACGCCGGAGTCAGCACCGCCAAGCCCGCACCATGCGCCACATCATACATAGCGCTTAACTCATGTTCCATCATGTGGCACGCCCAATCCTGTTCACGACCCATTCCCACCAGACCGTTATGAGCTACCGTGCCCGCGAAGCCCAGCTCCGCCCATGCGTCATATCCTGTCGGATTCTCCAACGCGATAGGCGCGTTTCGCATCAACGTGCGCAGCGTCGCTTCGCACAGTCCGTCGGTCAGATCGGTGTGAGAGGTATTAGTGAAGTATCGTTCGAACACATGACTCATCATATCGGCTACGCCGTTAGCCACTTGATCTTTAGGCAGCGTATAGAAGAATTCCGGGTTGATGACGCTCAGCAGCGGGCGCAGCTGAGGGCTTCCGTATCCATACTTGCGATCGCCCAGTTCGTTAGTGATGACCGTATCGCCGCTGGATTCGCTCCCCGCGGCGGGTATTGTCAGCACCGTCGCGATGGGCAGCGCCGCCTCGCACTCTTTGCCGGTCTCATAATAATCCCACACATCCCCGTCGTACAGTGCGCCCATAGCTATTGCCTTAGCGGAGTCGATGGCGCTGCCGCCGCCTACGGCCAGTATCAGGTCGACGCCTTCCTTCCTGCACAGCGCGACGCCCTCGTGAGCAAGGCTGAGACGAGGGTTTGGCTGCACGCCGCCCAGTTCGACGAAGGGCACGCCGGCCTCGTTCAGCGATACGACGATAGCGTCGTATATGCCGTTGCGTTTGATGCTGCCGCCGCCGTAGTGCAGCAAAACCTTTTTCGCGTAGGGTTTGAGCAGCGCACCGATCCGCTTATGCTCGTCCCTGCCGAAGTAGATGCGAGCTGGCGCGTAAAAGTCAAAGTTATTCATTGGCGTTTGTCCTTCCAGTTATTCTCAAGTACAGTATACCACGTTCCGCAATG
>JAITDK010000308.1 GCA_031282605.1 Oscillospiraceae bacterium | reverse complement strand
ACGATATCGCCGGCAAGGATGAAAAGCCGTTCGTGATGTCCGGCGGCACTTACGCGCGCAAACTGCCGCGCGCGCTGGGCTTCGGGCCTGGAGGGTTTGAGCCGCCGGCGCCTGAGTGGAGGAAGCCGGGTCACGGCGGAGGCCACGGTCCTGACGAAGCGATCCATATCGACGGACTGCTGCAGGCTATGGCCGTTCTGGCGATGGGGGTTGTGGAGGCGGACGGGATGGTTTGACGCCCGCAGGTATCGGAGCATATACTCCCGACGGCACGTAATATAGCAAAGCCTCCCTGTCAATGCCGATTTCAACGACAGGGAGGCTGTTTTATGTTCAGGGGGCAGATCAGTCCGCCGCGAACGACCATCTAAGCTCACGTCCTGGCCGCGCTTACTTGCCTCACCCCTTAACCGATCCAATCGTCAGACCTTTGACGAAGAATCGCTGCAGGAACGGATATAGAATGATAATAGGCAGCGAGGTGAGGATTATCGACGAGGCACGCAGCGTCGCGTAAACCGTCATGCGCTCCGACGAGCCGCTGCCGGCCGCCGCTCCGGCCATCGACTGTCCTGATACGATATTGCGCAGGTACACCATAACGGAATACCGCTCGTTGCTGTTCATATAGATGAGGCTGTAGAACCAGTCGTTCCAGAAAAACACGGCGGTGTACAGCGCGATTGTCGCCAGCGCCGGGGTGGACAGCGGCAGCACGATACGCCAGAGGATGCCGAAGTATCCCATACCGTCAATGACCGCCGCCTCCTCGATGCTGTCCGGCAGCGACCTGAAGAAGTTGACCAGGATGATCAGGTTGAATTGGTTTATCGCGAAGGGCAGGAGCATCGCCCATACGGTATTGTTCAGATGAAGCCAGATAACGAGCATCAGGTTGGGAATCATCCCTCCCGAAAAGAACATCGAGAAGATGACTATCTTCATCAGAATGCCGCGCCCGCGCAGGAACGTCTTCGACAGCGGGTATGCCATCAGGCACATCAAGCCCATCGCGATAGCCGTGCCGCCCACGGTATAGAAAACGGTGTTCGCGTAGCCAATGCGGAACTGCGCGTTGCTGGTTATGAGCTTGTATGTCTCAAGCGTGAACTCCTTTGGGTAAAAGCTGACCCAGCCATTGATAACCGCCTTCGCGCTGCTAAACGAAATCGCCAGCATATACACAAACGGATACAGGCATAAAAACAGCACGAACAGCATCAGACAGATGTTGAACGCTGAAAAGACGCGGTAACCGGTCGAACGATCGTGCATACTGTTCTCCTTCCGCCGTCAATACAGCCCGTCGCCGGTGAGGCGGCGGCTGACGAAGTTCGCGGACGATACGAGCGCCACGCCTATCACGCCGCCGAACAAGCCGACCGCGGTCGCGTACGAATAGTTATTATTGGTGATGCCATAACGATACACGAAGGTATCTATCACGTCGCTGACAATCGAGTTTTCCGGTGAGTACAGCAGCAGCACCTTTTCAAACCCGACGGACAGCAGGCGTCCAACGCTGAGTATGAACATCACCATGACGGTCGAAAGGATGGACGGAAGCGTCACGTACAGCGTCTGCTGCCAGCGGTTTGCGCCGTCGATCATCGCGGATTCGTACAGTTCGCCGTTGACGCCGGTGATCGCGGCGAGGTAGATAATCGCCGACCAGCCCGTGAACTGCCACATATCAGTCAGGATATAGATCGGCCTGAAGAAGGCCGGTACATTCACAAAATAGATGGGCTTGATCCCGAATACGTTATTCAGGATCATATTCAGGCTCCCGCTCGTGGGCGAGAGTATCTCGTTGAGCATCGTTATCATGACGATTGTAGACACGAACCTGGGCATGTATGACACCGTCTGCACTAGCTTCTTGAACTTGAGGCTGCGCAGTTCGTTGAGCAGCAGCGCGAATATAACGGGTATAGGGAAGTTGAACAGCAGATTCAGCGAGGATGTTATGAGCGTGTTGGTGAACGCCCGCCAGAACGATTTATCCTTCAGGAAGCGCTGGAAGTTCTTCATGCCAATCCAGTCCACGCCGAACGGCGACGCGCCCGCGCGGAATTTCCGGAACGCCAGTATGTTGCCGAACATGGGCACATACTTGAACAGCAGGAACGCGGCGAACGGGATCGCGGCCATGACGTACAGCTGCCAGTATTTCCGGACATGCTTGCGCAGCGGGGGCTGAACGCGCGGGCGCGGCGCGGCGGTGTTGTTGTAATGCAGCAAAAACTCAACCCCTTCTACCATATTTCGAATACGACACCAACGCGTCGTTAACGCGTCTCTAACACGCCTCTAACGCATCGTTAATGCCTATCAAATGAAACCATAGGGCGAGGCTGTTCCGGTCGAACAGCCTCGCGGTATGTGCTCTTAGCGGGCTAGCCCCTCATTGTATATGTCCACGATCAGTTGGATATCCGTCGCTTCCATCTCGGCGACGTAGGCGTCCCAATCCGTCTCTACGTTCTTCGTGCCGCGGATGAACTCATTCGTCCACTGGTTGAACAGGTCGACCAGCGGCGCCTTGATAAAGTTGACTTCCTCGGTCTCGTCGGGCGTCAGTTTCGGCGCGGGCGGTACGGGCTGGATGCCGCCCATGTCCGCGACGATCTTGTTAACTTCGCCGTAATACTCGTCATACTTGAACATCTCGCGCGCGTTCTCCCACACGAGTTGGAGCGGCGCGGTGCCGCAGCCGTACAAAAGCTGCATAGCCTTGTAAGGCCCGTCGGGCGAGGCGAGTATTTCATCGTTGAAGATAACCTTGCCGTCGTCGCCGCGCGTGAAGGTCACGCCTTCCACGCCCAAGCACCACAGTTCGGAGCCTTCCGGAGAGAAGAAAATCTTGTCCAGCGCGGACATTATCTTCTTAACGTCGTCTTCGCCGCGGCGGTTCAGCGTGCTTGTCGGGATAGCGATGCCGTTGCCGGTGCGGCTCTTGGGCTGATGATACGCGCCGCCCGGCCCTTCCAGCGGTGGGAACATGTTGAACGCAATGCCTTCGATGGTAGAGTTGGCGACCAGTCCGCCGATCTGATCATAGTACGCCCAGGTTATCATCGCCTTGCCGGTGGAGAGTTTTGTGGCCCACACATCCGACGCGTTCGTAAACTCCGGATCATACAACCCTTCGGCGTAGCATTTCGACAGATAACGCAGGTAATCGCGGTACTGCTCGGTGATCGCCGCCGGGAAGGTGGTTTTCGTCTCGTAATCATAGCTGGTTACGTGCGTGCCGTTTGACGCGTTAAGCCCCAGGCTTATGCCGAAGCTGGGCATCGTCATGCGGTAGGTGACGCGTTCGTCCACCAGATTGACGATCGGGTATGATTCGGGATAGTGTTCCTTGAACACCTTCGCGACCTCATACAGGTCGTCAAACGTTTGGGGGACGTCCAGTCCGTATTCTTCCAGCAAGTCCGTACGCATAATCGGGCCGCCGTCGAAGAACGGAAAGTCGTACAACTCAGAGATATAGTAAAGGTTGCCGTCGATCAGATAACGCTGCTGGATATCTTCCTGCAGACCCCAATCCTCCACGAGCTGGAAGTAATTGGGCCACTGTTCCAGATAGTCGTTAATCGGAACGAGCGCGCCGTTGAGTCCGAACTCCGCGTATGTGGAGGACGCGTTAACATACATCAGCGCGTCCGGAGCGGTGCCGGAGTTCAACATCGCGCGAATCTTCTCCGTCCAGTCCGTGTTCGGGATAACCTCAAAGGTTAGCTTGGTGTTGGAGAGTTTCTCCGCTTCCTTGACCGCGAGCCACTCTGTGCTAAAGGGAAGCGTGGGGTTGTCCGAGTAGGTCAGGCGGATCTCTAGGGGCGCTTCTTCCTGAGCGAAGGCCGTCAGCCCGCTCATGCAGGCGATCAGCAACGCCAGGATACATGTGAGAGCCAGGGTTTGCCTTTTCATCGAATACCTCCTTAATGTCGTTATGAACGAGACTAGAAGCCGAGGATAGCTCCGAAACCTCTGCCCACAAAATTATACTATGTTTTGGATGTAATTACAAGCGTTATTAACAATGCGCGGCGAAGGCCGCCGCGCGTGGATTGATCCGCCCGCCGGTTTCCTGTATACTGACCGTGACCCGACTAACGCCCAAGGAGGTTCCCCCTTGCCCAACATCACAGCCGCCGTCGCCGCCGTCGCCGACCGCGTAACCGCCTGGAGGCGCGGCTTCCATATGTGCCCGGAGCTATCATACCACGAGACCTCCACTGGCGAGACCGTCCGCGCCGTACTCGCCGAACTGAATATCCCCGTCGTCCGTCCGCCGAACAGCGAGAGCTTCTACGCCGCGCTCGACGGCTCCGTCCCCGGCCCCGCAACCCTACTGCGCGCGGACATGGACGCGCTGCCTATCCAGGAAATTAGCGGGCAGCCGTATAAATCGCGGCGCGACGGCGTGATGCACGCCTGCGGACACGATGCGCACACCGCTATGATGCTGGGCGTAGCGACCGTGCTGAGCGGACTGCGCGCCGAACCGCACACACCGGTGATATTCTGCTTTCAGTCGGCCGAAGAGGTCTCGGGCGGCGCGGTCGAACTGCTGGACGCGCTGCGCGAATCGAATCTTGAGATAGGCATGGCCGCCGGACTGCACATATGGTCCCCCATCCCGACGGGACAGATCCAGATAATCGACGGACCCGCGATGGCGGGCTTGTACGCGTTCAAGATAACATTAACCGGACGCGGCGGACACGGCTCTCGACCCGACCTGTCGATCGACCCCATCAAGCCGTTGTGCGATCTCGTGCTGAGGCTGTCCGCGCTGCCGTCCAGACTGATCAGCCCGCTTGACTCCGCCGCCGTGCATATAGGCTGCGTCGAGGGCGGCGCGCTGGGGAACATATTCCCCGACACGGCCTCGCTGCAGGGCGGCGTGAGGTTCTTTAAGCCCGAGCATTATCGGCTGTTCAAAGACGCGATAGATAATCTTACCCGCGCGGCCGCGTCTGAATGGGGCGTAACCGCCGATATACAGGAACTATCGTCTCTTCCGCCCGTCATAAACTCGCCCGGCGCAGTCTCGCGGGCGCGGGTCGCCGCCAGCCATACGCCCAGACTCGCCTTGCATGAATCGCAGACGCCGCTGTGCGCGTCCGACAATATGGGACTGTTTCTGCGCGAATACCCCGGCGTGTACGCGTTTCTGGGCTGCGGCAACCGCGAAAAAGGCGCCGCTTGGGAGCACCATAACGCGCGATTCGACATTGACGAGGATGCTATGCGCCTAGGCGTGGAGTTCCTGTGCAGATTCGCCTTGCAGCCATTGTCATAGCTTTAAGGCATGCGGCGCGTCCTCGTCCGCGTGTGAGAACGCCATCCCATCCGCGCTCCGGCAGAAGAAGACCGCGAACTTACCCTCCAATTCCGGAAACGCGCTCAAGTACCCGGCGGTCACGCGCTCTCGGATTTCATCGCGGCGCGAGGGATCGGTCAGCGCCATGCAGCATCCTTTAAACCCCGCGCCGCTGAACCGCCCGCCGTATACGCCGTTCATGCCTAAGATGGTCTCGTATATCTTGCCGAGATATGGCGAACTGGTTTCCATATTCCGGATCGTGCTGGCTCCGCTTTGGAATATCAGCGCGCCGAACCGTTCCAGATCACCGCCGCGCCACGCGCCCACACCCTCGCGGATGCGCTGCTGCTCGGTAAAGAAGTGCGCCGCGCGGCGGCGCCATGGTTCCGGCAGCCGGTCGCGGTACAACTCATACGTCTCCAGAGGAACGTCGCGCAGCCGCGCCTCCGCGAACGATCGCGTCGGCTTATCCCTATAAGCGGCCATGGCCAGCGCGGCGGCCTTCATATCCTCAACGCGCTGGTTATAAACCGTTCCGGCCAGACTGCGCTGCAACCCGCTGAAGAATATCGCGATATCAAACGGCGGCATATCAGGACTCGCGGGAATCCATTCGCGCTCGCCGGTCATCGTATCCAGGTGGAACAGTTCGCCGCGTCTGCACAGCAGTTCGCATGCCGGGTCGAGCGCGCCGATTCTTACGCCTATGTAGTCGTTTTCGGCGTGTATGACCAGGTCGATCATTGCGGAAGCGTCCATCTCTATCTCGTTCACGCGGCATAGTGCGGTCAGCAGCGCGAGTATCACGGCGGCCGACGATGATAACCCGCCGATGGGCAGCTCACCCATTATATGCGCGCGAACGCCGACGCGAAGCCGGTTCGGCTTCGAACTCGATCCGGACAACGCTTCCTGACTCGCCGCGGCGACAGCAAGCGCCGATACCGCGCCGCGCAGCGGATCGGCCCAGTCGCCCATCTTTGCCGGGATATGAGATATGCTGAAACTCGCGACACCCTCAAAGTTATCGCTGGTCAGTTCAATGACGCCGTCCGGCATGGGTGCGTACCACAAATAAACGCCTTTGTCCAGCGCCATGCCCGTCACGCAGCCATGCTGATGGTCGCAGTGCGCCCCCAGCGGGCAGACGCGGTATGGGCAGAATACCTGGCCGACAGCCCAGGCGGGCTTGCCATCACAGGTAAGAATCATTTCGGGGTTTTGCAGATTAGGATCCGCTTCGCGCTGCGCGCCGTCATGTGTAATTGTTTCCGCCGCAACGGTCAATTGCCATCCCTCCCAACGGTATTACTCCTTAGCGTATGCCGCTTGGGAAGGAATGTTAACTTCGCCGCGCCGCCTGTTCGCTTTATCGCGTCGTTTCCGCCTCGACCAGCCGCGCCGCGCAGTATCTCTCCCGCAGTTTCGGTTTCTCTATCTTGCCCGTCAGGTTGCGCGGCACGGTATCGAATATAATCCTCCTGGGCCGCTTATACCTTGGAAGCCCATGGCAGAACGCCTCAACATCCTCCTGCGTCAGCGCCGCGTCCGGCTTCCGCTCAATTATCGCCGCCGCGATCTCACCCAGCCGCGCGTCCGGAAGTCCTATAACCGCCACGTCCTTTATTTGTTCCAACCCTCTTAAGAAGTCCTCAATTTGAACCGGATACAGGTTCTCGCCTCCGGTTATAACGACGTCCTTCTTGCGGTCGACCAGCCAGATGAACCCATCCGCGTCGCGTCGCGCCATGTCGCCCGTGTACAGCCAGCCGTCCTTCAACGCGGCCGCGGTCGCCGCCGGATCCTTGTAATACTCCTTCATCACGCCGCGCCCAGCGACTATCAGCTCGCCCACCTCGTCCGTCGCGGTCTCGTCACCCTGGTCGCCGACAATCTTCGCTTGCCAGCCAACGCCCGCGACGCCTATCGCGCCAACCTTGTGCAGATTCTCCACCCCTAAGTGCACCGCGCCCGGCCCGATCGATTCCGATAAGCCGTAGTTGGTATCATAGTCGTGATTCGGAAACAGCGCGCGCCAGCGTTTGATCAAACTGGGCGGCACGGGCTGCGCGCCGATATGCATCAGCCGCCACGCCGATAGATCATAATCCGACAGCCGCACAGCCCCGCGGTCGATCGCGTCCATTATATCCTGCGCCCATGGTACCAGCAGCCACACGATGCTCGCGCGCTCGACGGACGCGGCGCGCAGTATCCATTCGGGTTGAGTACCGCGCAGCAGCACCGCGCGCCCGCCGACTATCAGGGTGCCGAACCAGTGCATCTTCGCGCCCGTATGGTACAGCGGCGGTATACACAGGAACACATCCTCACGCGTTTGACCGTGATGCGCCTGTTCAGTCTCGCACGCGCAGACCAGCGCGCCATGGTCGTGCAGAATCGCCTTAGGGAATCCTGTCGTTCCGGAAGAGAAGTATATCGCGGCGTTATCCTCGTCGGTAAGCGTTACGCTCGGATTCGACACAGCCATGGCGTTCGCCTCGCGTTCCATATCGCGCGCGAATATGACATGCTCGTTCCCGATGAACCACATCAGTCCTGGTCTGCCCGCATCCGGCAGCGCGCCCACGCGCTCGATGAATTCCGGCCCGAATATCAGCGCCTTGCAATCCGCCAGTTTCAGGCAGTACTCTATCTCCGGGGATGTATAACGGAAATTCATAGGCACGGCCAGCGCTCCGGTCTTGAGTATCCCGAAATAGACGGGCAGCCACTCCAGGCAGTTCATCAGCAGCAGCGCGACCTTTTCGCCCCGCTTTATACCCGCGCCGAGCAGCAGGTTGGCAATCTGATTCGCGCGATCGTCGAATGCTTGCCATGTCAATTCCTTGCGATATCCCGGCTCGGCGGCGGTTTCGACCAATGAGAACTCGCGCCAGTCGGATGCGGTACGCGCCAGCGACGGGTTGATCTCCACCAGTGCGACTGAGTCTGGCCACCGCCGCGCGTTCGACTCAAGGAAATGGGTGATAGGCATATCGGATCAATCCTCTCTTAGTAGTGTCTAATAACCGTATTTTAACGGTTTCTATACCTCGTCTCGCTAAAAACTTCCCGCCTTCGCGCGTATTTTCGCCGCTCGTCTTAGCGAGTGACGAAAACCCATCGCGAATCCGTGGAAATTCTCGGCGGCGCAGAGTATAGGCGGTGTCTAATGAACCTCCAACACAATCCTAA
>JAITDK010000248.1 GCA_031282605.1 Oscillospiraceae bacterium | reverse complement strand
ACCTCCCCACTGCGCCCCACCCCCCCCCCGCGGGGGGGGGGGGGGGGGGGGGGACCCCCCCCCCCACCCCGAAGGCGCGGATGCGCCGCGTCCCTGACCCTGCGAAGGGCTATCCGCCCTTTCGAATCCGGACCAGGCTTCGCCTGGCCCATCGTGATACACATTCCACCGGCTTCGGACTGCCTGTTGTACCTGGAGAGTCTGTTCCGGAACGCAACCCGTTCCCCCGTTCCCTCGTTCCAAGCCCCGGGGGAGGTCGGGAGGGGGTCGTGAGACCCCTTCCCGATCGCGCGGATGCGCAGCCGCAGCGACAGGGTGATTAACCCCCGTTCTCCCGCAGAGCAACACGCCTTATCTTCCCACTGATGGTCTTGGGCAGTTCATCAACAAACTCAATGATCCGCGGATACTTGTACGGCGCGGTCACGCTCTTTACGTGCTCCTGTAGTTCCTTCTTAAGCGCGTCGGAGGGAGTATAGCCGGGTTTCAGACGAACGGTGGCCTTGACTACTTGCCCTCGCAGCGGATCGGGCGCACCGGTTATCGCTGACTCAAGCACCGCCGGATGCTCGGCCAGCGCGGATTCCACCTCAAACGGACCTATACGATACCCTGACGACTTGATTACGTCATCCTTGCGACTGATATACCAATAATAACCCCACTCGTCCTTCCACGCCAAATCACCTGTGTGGTAAACGCCGTCCGCCCAAACAGACCGCGTCATATCTTCGTCATTGTCGTAACCCACGAACATGCCCGCCGGCGCGCCGTGATGCGTACGTATCACTATCTCCCCCGGCACACCCGGCTGGCATGACTCGCCGTCGTCGTTTATCAGATCAACGTCGAACAGCGGCGAAGGCTTGCCCATGCTGCCGGGATTAGGCTTGATCCACGGGAATGTCGCCAGCAGCACAACCATTTCAGTCTGACCGAACGCCTCCCTCATCTGAAGACCCGTGCGCTTGAGGAACTCCTCATACATGTCCGGACTGAGCGGTTCGCCCGCAACGGAGCAATGCTTAAGCGAGGAAAAGTCGTATTTAGAAAAATCCTCCTGCAGCAGGAAACGGTACATGGTCGGCGGCGCGCAGAACGTCGTTATCTGATATCTGCCGATCATCTCCAGTATCTCCGCCGGCACGAACCTGTCGAAATCATACGCGAACACGGCGGAACCCGCCAGCCACTGCCCATACAATTTTCCCCAAACCGACTTAGCCCAACCCGTTTCACTGATGGTAAGATGCAACCCTCCGTCGATATCCTGCTGCCAGTACACGGCGGTTATGATATGCGCTAGCGGATACCAATGATTGTGCACAACCATCTTGGGCATACCGGTCGTGCCAGACGTAAAGTACAGCAGCAGCGGATCATCGCCGCCCGGAATCCTCCCGTCCGGCGTATACACGTCTGACGCGGCTTCCATCAGCGTCTCGTAAGACTGCCAGTTACCGCGCGGCTTGCGAATAATTATGCGCACTGCCAGCTGCGGTATCTCGGGCAGCGCCTCTTCCACGTGACCCGCAACGCCGCCCTCGCTGGTGCATACTACAGCCGTAATATGCGCGTGCTGCACCCTGTATACAACGTCCTTCTTTGTCAGCAGGTGCGTCGCCGGAACCCCTATCGCACCCAGTTTGTGCAGCCCCATCAGCACTGGCCAAAACTCGTGATGCCGCTTTAGTATCAGCAGTACGCGATCGCCGCGCTTAACCCCTTGCGCGCGCAGCATGTTCGCGGCCTTGCTGGATAGCCTGGACATCTCGCCGAATGTCACCCGCTTCTCATCACCCGCCGTGTTGCACCACAGCAACGCCAGCCTGTCAGGTTCATCGCGACCCAAACGATCCACGACGTCAAACGCGAAGTTAAACCCTTCCGGCTTCTTTATCCTGAAATTCTTATAAAAATCCTCGTAATTGAGGAAATCGCCCTGTACGTCCAAATACTCGCGGTATAGCGCCATACCCAATCCTCCTTATTTCATCACAACGGCAAGGAACTGGCAGTCGTCCTCCGGCGCGTACATAACGTGCGGCAGGTTGGAGTCGTAGTAGACCGAATCGCCCGCGCGCAGCCATATGTCGTTGCCGCCCAGGTTCAGCCTCATCGATCCGGTCAGGATATAGTCGAATTCCTGACCGTCGTGGGAGTGCGCCTGCTTGGCCGCCTCCGGCTTATCCTTCTCGACGGTTACGAGGAAGGGCTCGGCCTTCTTATCTCGGAAGTTGTACGCCAAATGGCGGTAATGGTACTGCTTGCGGCGGTCGAAGGCCAGCCCCTCGCCCCGCCGGGTGACGATATACCCGCGCAGCTTCGGGCTTTCGCCTGTCAGCAGGTCGGATATGTCCACCTTCAGCGTCTCCGCGATGTTGAACAAGTGCGAAAATGAAAAGTCCACCTCGCCCGACTCATAAGCCGAGTATTCCTCGGCAGTCATGCCTGACTTCTCGGCGACCTGATCCTGCGTGAGCGCGAGGGTCTCACGCAGGTCACGAATTCGGAACGCAATCTCTTGAATCTGGCTCATTGTGATACCTCCGCTTTACAAAAAATAAAGGGTATTGGGCGAAATTATAGCGGATCAACGAAATAATGTCAACGCCGTTCATGCGGATTTTTCATGGGTTTTATGGAATATTATTCAGCAATCCCGACCGTTCTCCCTGCCAGAATATGTATAGCCTATGCAGCGCCCTCGTCACGCAAACATACAGCAGCCGCGCGTGATACGCGTCAGAAGGATACCATCGCTCCCCGGCGTCGCAGATGATCACCGCGTCGAACTCGAGTCCCTTAGTGTGCGCGGCGGATACCGCGACCAGTCCGTTGCCGTACGCGTCCTCACGCGCGTCAAGCAGGCTGGCGTTCATAGATCGCGGCAACGCGGCGAACAGCGCCTTCGCGCGGGTGAATGTCCTCTCCGTTAACGCGATTGAATTGAACCCTTTAGCGCGAAGTTCGCCCACTATATGCTCAATTTTGGCGATTAATCGCCGCTGATTCTCCACTTGCGCGAATATCGGCGCCGCTCCATGGCGCGGAACGGGTCGCGCCGGTTCCGTGCCGGGGATCGGAAATGAAGAGGCGATCTTGTTCGCGAGCGTCATTGTCTCGATCGTGTTGCGGTAACTGACAGTGAGACTGCGCATTGCCGCACGTCTCGCGAACACTTCGTCCAGCAATATATGCCAGTCGCTCAACCCTTGCCGCGCACGTATTCCTTGGTTCAGGTCGCCGACAATCGTGAACGAATCGTGCCCCAGCGCCGACCGTAAGAACCGGAACTGGTATGGCGACGCATCCTGCGCCTCATCTAACACTATGTGCCGAGCCTCAAACTTCGGCAGGCCGGATACTCGCTGTTCTATGGACAGCAGCGGCGCCAGATCGGCGACTCGAGCGCGCTTGCGTTCCAATAACGGCAGCGTGCGTTCGGCGATTCTCGCGGTCAATTCCCTCTCGCCGTTATTAAACGGCAGCGTGCCGCACGCGGATTCCGCGAATCTAAGGAAGTCCGCATAAACGCTCATCGGCGCGAGCGTCGGCCATGACGCGCGCGTTTCCTTCAAGAATGTCTTTGCGCGGTCCTTTGCTTCCTTGACACGCTGATCGCGGCTGGCGTAGAGTTCGCGCATCATCGCCTGACGTTCCGGGCTGTCGGGCATTTTTGCGGACAACGCGTTCGCGCGTTCGGCGCACGTCGTCTCCAGCCATTCCAGCACTCGGGCGAGAGCGGGTTTCAGCTGTCGCTTGATATACTTCTCTACCTCGTCCAGCCGCCGCGCCAGTGGGAACGGCGATAGTTCCGTCAAAAAAATTTCTTGCAGCCGCTCATAGCTGAACAGCGTCACTGGCCCGAACGTCACGTCCACGTCCGGCAGCGTTCGCGGTTCCAGGTAATCCAGATATGCGCCGACCAGTTCCGCGAACCGCAGCGAGCCATGAAATGTCAGCGACTCGGCAGTGAGTTCATCCATGCTGGATTCAAGGGGATCGTCGGCGTCAACGTCGTGTTCGAGCGTCGGTGTCTTCTTGCCCAGCAGTGTACGCGCGAAGTCGGCGAATGTGGTCTGCGATACCTGTTCGACGCCCAGGTCAGGCAATACCGCCGCGATGTAATTCAGGAACATCGGGTTTGGCGCGAGTATCAACACGTGCCGTGGCTGCAGACGTTGCCTATGTGTATACAATAGATACGCGACTCGGTGCAGCGCGATGGTAGTCTTGCCCGCGCCCGCCGCGCCCTGTACGATCAACGCTTGATCGAGCGAATGTCGGATGACCTCGTTCTGTTCGGCTTGCAGCGTCGTGACGACCTCGCGAAGACGGTCGCCTCGCGCCTCGCCCAGCACATTCTGCAGGAACGCGTCGCTGCCCGCTATACCCGTGTCGAATATGGAGATCAGCTTGCCGTCCTGTATACCAAACTGGCGTTTGAGCGTCAGCTCGCCTTCGATCATGCCGTCAGGCGCGTCATACTTCATTGGGCCGACTTGCCCCGCGTAATACAGGTTCGCGATCGGAGCGCGCCAGTCCACCACTATCTGCTCATACGTCTCTCCGCGCATCACTCCCCACTTGCCGATGTAGTAGGCATTGGACTGCCCCTTCTCTAGACCCGCGGCGGGAATAAAGTCTACGCGCGTGAAGTATGGCTGCCGAGACGCCAGCCGCATATTCCGCAGATTCTGCTCGCGAAACGCATATATGATCTCGGCGACGCCCAGTTCATCGGTATAGCCGCCTTGCGCCTCGACGCTTCGCTGGCGCAGATCGTACGCCGCTTCGTTGAATGATGGTTCCAGTTTGGCGGTCTCGTCGGCGATCAAGGCTAGTGTATCGTTAAGATGCTCGCGCTCGGTCGGCTCGTCGGAGTGGCCGATGGAGGCGGGAGGGGCTGCGGCGGTTCGATCATCGGCCACGTGAATACCTTCTTTCATTACGTGCTTTAACGCGCGTTTTTCCAGTATAGCATAAGGCGGCGCATGGGTTCAATAGCTTGCGATCCGTTCGTCACGGCCATTTCACAGGGCGGCAGGGCAAGTTCATTTACTTTTTCGAGAGCCATTTTGAGCAGCTTTCGCATCGTCAAAGGTAATTTTTGACCTATGTAATGGGATAAGTCAATTACGACGCATCGAATTGCCGCCGTTTATGTCGAAACAAAGCAGATGAACTTGCCCTGCCGAACTCAAGCGCGGAACTTGACATACGCCGCGCGTTGTGCCACAACCTGACTTTGACATCTCCACACGAAGAGCGGTATGCGAATAACTTAGGCGGTGCAAGGATTTTTCCGTAGCATGGAGAGTCGAATTTGTGTCGTAGCGTTGTAGTGT
>JAITDK010000235.1 GCA_031282605.1 Oscillospiraceae bacterium | reverse complement strand
ACTGTTAACCGGGGCGCATACACTCCGCGAAACGACAGCCGCGCTCCTTACAAGCCACGCGACGACAGCCGCGCTCCTTACAAGCCACGCGACGACAGCCGCGCTCCTTACAAGCCACGCGACGACAGCCGCGCCCCTTACAAGCCACGCGACGACAGCCGCAACGGTTTCCAAACCACCGCTCGCGGGGATAACCGCGACCATCGGCATGGATCCAACCCGCAGGGCGGCACGTTCGGTCGATACAGCGATCGCAACAGTGTGCGCGTGGTCGATCGCGAAGAATCTCGTCGCGGCAAGCCGTTCGGCGATTCGTTCGATAGGCAGCCTAGGCCAGACAGGTTCGACAGACCGGCAAGACCCGACCGGGCGCCCAGACCCGTCGGATCGGATAGCCCGGCAAGACCCGCGCGCTTCGATCAGCCGCCGCGCGGCGGATCGGCTTACGGCAAGCGTCCCGCGCAGCCGCGCCCGATCGAACCCAGCGAGCCGCGCGGATTACACGAACCGCGCCGCGCGGAATTTTCTGCACCGACAGAATCGGAGTCCGCTCCGAATCTTGAGAACATCCTCTCGGGACGCAACCCTATTCGCGAGGCGCTGCGCGCCGGACGCGATCTGGAGAAACTGATGGTCGCGAAGGGCGATCTATCCGGCTCCGCGCGCGAGATAGTCGCGATGGCGCGTGAGAAAGGCGTACCCATTCACGAGGTGGATCGCGCCGCGCTGGAACGGCTCAGCCCCGCGCATCAAGGGTTAGTCGCCATAGCATCCGCGTACAAGTATTCGTCGCTGGACGACATACTCGCCAGGGCGGCGGAACGCGGCGAGGAGCCGTTGATCGTCATACTGGACGGCGTCACCGATCCGCACAACCTGGGCGCGATCATCCGCAGCGCGGAATGCGCGGGCGCGCATGGCGTGATCATCCCTGAACGCCGCGCCGCAGGGTTGACCGCCACGGCGGTCAAGGCCTCCGCCGGAGCGATCGAGCACCTGCCGGTCGCGCGCGTGACCAACATCGTTCGTCTCCTTGCCGAACTCAAGGAGAAGGGATTATGGATACTAGCCGCGCACACTAGCGGTGAAGATTACACGGCGGTCGATCTCAGCGGCCCTGTCGCGCTGGTCGTGGGATCGGAGGGTGATGGCGTATCCCGCCTGGCGCTGGAGAAGTCCGACAGGCGCGTGACGCTGCCCATACGCGGTCGCACCGAGAGCCTTAACGCGTCCGTCGCGGCGGGTATCCTTCTGTACGAGGTCGTTCGGCGGCGTTCGTGATGCGATGCATAACGCCGCCCATTCAAGGGCGGATGGAGCGGGATTCACGCCCCGCATGGGCATGAATCCCCTCCTTCTGGTGGATGGATACAACGTTATCGGGCAATGGACGCGCGCGCAAAAGGAAGGCTGGCCGATCGACCAGGCGCGCGAGCGGCTGACGCACCGATTGAGTGAGTATGCCGCGTTTGAAGGACTGGATGTTGTTCTCGTGTTTGACGCGACGCACAGCAGCCGCCTGATCCGCACCGAGGAGAAGATCGGTCCGTTAACGGTGGTATTCACCCGCGCAGGCGAGACCGCGGATCAGTATATCGAACGCATGGCGGATTCGACGCCGCGCAACCGTGAGCTGCGCGTGGCCACCAGCGATTCTATCATACAGACAATAACGTTCGGGCGCGGCGCGACGCGCGTTCCGGCGCGCGAGCTGATACTGGCCATCGACCAGAGCCGGGTTAAACAGCGCGCGGCCATCGCCGCTCCCGCCGTTAAGGGCGTCAAGGCGTACCCGATATATCAGCGGCTGCCGCCCGAACAACAGGCGGCCCTTGAAAGGTTGCGCAGGGGGGAGAAGTAGCGTGTACAATTGGGACGGAGATGCAATCTCTGACACCCTCGCCTCAGACGCGTCCATACAGAACGGGGCCGCGCCGCGCGTCCCGGGCGCGTTCGACAGTTACACTGACGAGGATCTCGCCCTTCTCGCTCAGCGGGACGACGAACCCGCGTTGGAGTACCTGCTAGGCAAGTACAAAAACTACGTGCGGTCGAAGGCGCGCAGTTACTTTCTTATCGGCGCGAGTCACGAGGATATCGTCCAAGAAGGCATGATCGGACTGTTCAAGGCGGTGCGCGATTATCGGCCGGATAAGCTGTCCACGTTCCGCGCGTTCGCCGAGCTGTGCGTGACGCGGCAGATCATCACGGCCATCAAGACAGCCACGCGCCAGAAACATATCCCGCTGAACTCCTACATCTCATTGAACAAGCCCGTGTTCGACGAGGAATCCGACCGCACGCTGCTGGATCTCATCACCGAGGTACGCGTCACGAACCCCGAGGATCTGGTAATAGGCCGCGAAGAATTCTCCAAGATGGAGGGGCAGATAGGCACGATGCTTTCGCGGCTGGAGCAGGAGGTGCTGCTGGCATACCTGGACGGACATAGTTATCAGCAGATCGCGCAGGACTTGTCCAGGCACGTGAAATCGATCGACAACGCCCTGCAGCGCGTCAAGCGCAAGATGGAGAAGTTGCTTGAGGAGAAGATGCAGGCGGCGCAGTAGCGGCGCGTGTTATACACAACGAAAGGTGGTTATTACATGCCACAAACCGACGTTCTTCTGGCCTACGCTACTGGCGGCAGCGTGATCACGCCCGCCGACGCGAAACGCCTGACCCATCTGAATCTGGCGTTCGCGAAAATTGACAATCAGGGCGGGTTTTCATGCAACCATCCTCTGCAGGCGAGGATAGGCGAACTGCGCGAACTGAATCCGCGCCTGAAGATCATTTCGTCCATTATACCAGAACAGCCGAACGCGTTCACGGTCTGCGCCGCCGATCCCGAGCTGAGGGTGAAGGCCGCACGGAACTGCGCCGCGTTTCTTAACGAGTACGCTTACGACGGCGTGGACTTCGACTGGGAATATCCAT
>JAITDK010000216.1 GCA_031282605.1 Oscillospiraceae bacterium | reverse complement strand
CGGCCGGCCATAACACGCGCCACAGCAGCCGTTTCATCGCGTTTGGATCAGCCTCCCTCGCCGTGATTGCCGGAGCCGAAACCATCGCCAGCGCGCCCGTAAACACGGCAGGCAGCATTATCAGCGACATGGCCATACCATGATACATCCCCAGCCTTGCGGTCGCCTCAGCCGCCGTCAGTCCCGAGACACGCAACCTCATCGGTATCAACGCCGCGTTTACCGTCCGCATCAACGTATTACTTACCCGCATACACGTCATCGGGAACGCCAGCCGCCATAGCTTCTTCGTCAACCCTGCAGGGATCTTTTCGCCCCGTCCCGGTCGCGCGCCGCGCAGCATCAACGCCGCGATGATCAGCCCCACGCCCTCTCCGACCACTCCCCCCAGCGCGGGCGCAGCCGCCGAGTACGCGGCGCGCATAGCGGGCAGCGCAGTCAGCACCGCTACGCATACCCCGAATCTAATCAACTGCTCAACCAGTTCCGTCGCCGCGGGCACAACCGCGTTCCCCTTGCCGTAACAGTATCCATTGTAAACAGCCGATAGCGCCAGTATCGGCAGGCAAGGCAGATATACCAGCAGCGTGGGCAGCGTGCGCGAGTCGCCCAATATCCTGGATATCCACGGCGACAACACCAGCATTAACGCCAACATAGGCCACGCAATGATCCTGGCCAGCCGCTTGCCAGCCTGCAGCGTATGGCGCGCGCGCGTCTCATCCCCGGCGGCCTGAGCCTGCGCGGTGTATCGCGACACCGCCATTGGCAGGCCGCTGGTCACCGGCGCAAGCCACAGCATGTGCGCCGAGCTGGCCAGCTCCATAATACCCATCGATTCCGCGCCCAGCGTGCGCGACATCCATATCCGCATTCCAAACCCTATCGCACGCACTACCGCGTTCGTCGCCGTCAGCAATACGGTTTGGGAGAATAATGATTGCTTTTTCATCGTTGCATACCCTCCTGATTGTCCCTTGCGAGCGTATGCGTACGGTTATTCGGTTGATGAGTAAATCAGCCATGAATTAATCTCGCAATAATTAACAGGAAATGTTGGGCGATTGGCAGGAAGCGACGCCAGCGTGTCGAAATAATTTATACAGGACTAGCTGTTTGATCAGTTATGAACTGACTGTTGCGCGGCTAATATAAAGACAATGGAAGGCGGCGTTCCGTATGCCCTTTATCTCAATCACAACATCCCAGGTTTTACCACACCAGGATAAGCAGTGCCTCGCCTCCGAGGCGGGACGATTGATCAGCCTGATCGCGGGCAAGTCAGAGGAACACCTGATGGTCAAGGTCGACAGTGGCGCGTATATGAAATTCGGCGGCAAGGAAGATCCTTGCGCGTACATAGACCTGCACGTTTACACCGCCGCGTCATTCGATGACAAGAAGGCGTTCGCGGAGGAATTCATGAAGTCGGCGGCCGCTATAATCGGCATTCCAACGTCCGCCATATTCATTACGGTAACAGAACATGAGGAATGGGGGAGCGGGGACACTTATCGTCAAGCAATATAGCGAGCAGGGTCCTTGAATGGATAGATGAGCGAAGCGCTTAAACAAAAGTTCCGTGAATCACTGCGATCGGTGCTGCCGATAACGGCGGTGGTTTGCGCGTTATGTTTCTTTGTTGTACCGCTGCGGCTGGACGCTATGATGCTGTTCCTGTGCGGGGCGGCGATGCTCATCGTCGGCCTGGGCGTATTCACGCTGGGCGCGGACATGGCTATGTCGCTGATGGGCGAGCGTATCGGTGCGCATATCACCAAACGCCGAAATTTTCCGCTGCTGCTCATAGTCGCGTTTGTCGTCGGGTTCATTGTTACGATCGCCGAACCTGATCTTACCGTGCTCGCGGAGAAGTTTCAGGCATTGTCCAACTGGACGATCATAATCTCTGTCGCGCTGGGTGTAAGCGTGTTTATGGCCGTGGCGATGTGGCGAATGGTGTACCGCGTCTCGCTGCGCATGTTGCTGCTGATATGCTACGCCATCATAATACCGTTGTCATTTTTCGTGCCGAAGGAGTTTATCTCGGCGGCGTTCGACTCCGGCGGCGTTACCACCGGCGCTATCACCGTGCCGTTCATGCTGGCGATGGGCGCGGGCGTTGCGTCAGTGCGTTCTGACAGCGAGTCCGCCAGCGATTCATTCGGGATGGTCGCGCTGTGCTCTGTCGGCCCGATATTCGTTATGCTGCTGCTTGGGCTGATTATGAATCCCGAGTCCAGCGTATACGAACACGTCGTTCTGCCCATCATAACCGATACAACCGTGCTGTTTTCAGAATTCCTGCATAGCAGTGCGTCGTATTTTAAGGATGTATTTATTTCACTGTTCCCGTTGGTGGCATTCTACGCGTTGTTTTATGCGGTCTTTATCCGAAAGGCGGACAGGCACGATCTGGTGCGCACGTTTGTCGGCGTGATGTATACATATGTAGGGCTGGTGATATTCCTGACCGGCGTAAACGCGGGATTCATGCCCGCCGGCACATACCTGGGCGAGGAACTGGCCAAGGCCAGTTACCGCTGGATACTGGTTCCGCTGGGGATGCTGATAGGCTACTTCATCGTCGCTACCGAGCCGGCCGTTCACGCATTGAACCATCAGGTCGAGGAGATGACCGATGGCGCGATACGCGGCAGCACGATCCAAGTTGGTTTAGGCGTGGGCGTGGGCGTATCTGTCGCTTTGTCGATGGTTAGGGTATTGACGGGACTGTCATTATATTGGATAATTGTGCCGGGTTATGTGGTCGCGATGATCATGACGCGGTTCTCGCCAAAGATATTCACCGCGATTGCCTTCGACTCAGGCGGCGTCGCGTCGGGACCTATGACCGCGACGTTCCTGCTGCCGTTTGCCATTGGCGCGTGCACCGCGTTGGGCGGGGATATCTCAAGCGATGCGTTCGGTCTGGTCGCTCTTGTCGCGATGACGCCGCTGATCACGATTCAGGCGATCGGCATATACTATGACGTTCGTCAGCGCAGAGCCGTGTCTGAGGCTGAATCCATTGAACCGGAAGAACTCGTTGAGGAGATCATTGATCTTGACCTTTCCGACGCTGTCATGGAGGCAATGGACGCGCCGCATCTGTATGAGGAATTAGGGAGGGCTAACGCGCCGAAGGAACTCAATGAACTAGCGGAACTGCGGGAAATGCGTGACCAGCAAGAGTTGCACGGACAGCAGGCATTGAATGAGCCGCGCAAAACCTCCCACGATCCGGCACCGACCGAGCGCCAGGATGAAGCCCCGCCCGCACCCACGGTTTTTCATAAAAATCAAACGGCGGACTCGGACGAGTCTGTCCGAATAGAGTAAGTGATGTATGAGTAGTTTATCTGTGCTGTTCACGATCGCCCGACGCACCGACAGGGATCGTTTCGCAGCGTTCTATCAGAAGGAACAGGTGCCCGTCGGACTTGTATTCATGGGTCAGGGAACGGCCAGTCGTGAGATACTTAGCTTTCTAGGTATCGGTGAGACTGAGAAGGTTATACTGATGAGCGTGTTGACACAGGCGAAGGCGCGCTTGTTCACGCGGGAACTGGACATCGCGCTCAAGATGGATCAGCCCGGCGCTATCGCGTTTACGATACCGGTGCATTCGCTGGCCACGCTGCGCGCGCTGCACAACGTGTTTGGCGATTGCGTCACTACGCCTATGGGCGCGGGATTATGCCCCGCGACTAATCGTGGGGGTGAGGGGGGAACCCTCGCTCATATGGAGGTAGAACAAGCCATGGAAGCCCAGGCAGAACTGCAGGCGCATCCGCGCGCGATCGAAAATCGCATACTATATGAGCTTATAATAGTCATCGCTAACAAGGGTTATGTCGGTTTAGTGATGGAGGCGGCGAGGGACGCGGGTGCGACGGGCGGCACGACGATTCACGCGGGCGGCACTCGCGACGCGCGCAACGACTCGTTCGCTAAAGTATCCATCCAAAATGAAAAGGAGATCATATGGATACTGACCGACGCAGACAAGCGCGTCAAGGTTATGAAGGCCATCATTGAGAACGCGCCCGAAGCGAACGCCATATTGTTTTCTATCCCCGTCACCGATACCGCAGGTTTGCACAGGAAATAATTGGTTAATGTGAGCTGGATTAGCGTTGATTCCGTGTACGTCGAAGAATTCTTCGCAGGGTCAGGGACGCGGCGCATCCGCGCGATCGGGAGGGGGTCTCACGACCCCCTCCCGACCTCCCCCGGGGCTTGGAACGGGGGAACGGGTTACGCTACGGAACAGACTATCCAGGTACAACCGGCGATCCGAAGCCGGTAGAATGTGTATCACGATGGT
>JAITDK010000202.1 GCA_031282605.1 Oscillospiraceae bacterium | reverse complement strand
CCCGATATATACCCGGGATATACCGTCCAAAGCGGTGCAGGACGCATTCTATGTATTGGGCGGAGGGCGCACTAGTTTTTGGCTGCCTTACAGCGTCATCATCACATTCGTATACGGCGTGCTGCTGGCCGTGCTGCTGTCCAAATCCAGGGTGGGCCGCCAGATATACGCCTGCGGATCGAACCCTGAGGCCGCGAAACTGTCCGGCATCAACACGGTGGGTACGCGCATGTTCGCGTACTGCGTCTCCGGCTTCTCGGCCGCACTGTGCGGCATACTGGTATCCTCGCGGTTGTCGTCCGCGCAGCCTACCGCCGGTACCGGCTACGAACTAGAGGCCATCGCGGCGGCGGTGCTGGGCGGCGTATCGGTGAACGGGGGCGAGGGTAGTATTATCAACGCGATGATAGGCGCGCTTATAATGGGCGTGCTGCGCAACGGGCTGAACCTGTTCCGGGTCAATTCGTTCTGGCAGCAGGCGATAACGGGATTTATACTGGTCGCTGCGTGCGCGGTTGAGGCGAGGCGTCACAGGCAGAGCGCATGATAATGATTATGAGTACGATAGGGTCGGTTCCCATTGGTGAATACCAGCCGTTTGGCGGGGTTTTCATAAATTACTATGGAGGGTAAGAATATGAACATGAAGAGACTCGCGGCGCTGCTGATCGCACTGACTATGGTTCTAACGATGACCGTTGCGGCGCAGGCGGAATCCAGCCCTAAGAACATCGCCGTTATCATCAAGGCGCTGGGCAACGCGTACTGGGCGGTTCTGCAGTCCGGTGCAACCGCCGCAGGCGAAGACTTAGGCGTAAACGTGACGATCCAGGGCATTCCGAATGAAGTGGACATTGAATCGCAGCTGACTATGCTGCAAAACGCGGTTTCCTCCAAGGCCGACGCGATCGTTATCGCGGTTGCAGACAGCCAGTCCGAAGCCAACGCGGTATCGGACGCTTACCAGTCCGGGATACCGATCGTCATGGTCGATACGAAGGCGCTAACCGATGATTACAGCGCCGCCTTGCTGACGGATAACGTAAAAGCGGGCGAACTGGCGGCGGCTACCCTGATCGAGAAGCTGAAGGCGCGCGTTTCAGAGGACGAAACTGCTGAAATAGCCATCCAGATCGGTTCGACCGGATCGCAGACGATCAAGCAGCGCATCGACGGTTTCACGGCGTATTGGGAAGCCAACGCTCCAGGAACCTGGACACTGCTAACCGACGATATCAAGGTCAACGACGGCGACATTACCAAGGCGATTCAGTTCGGCCACGATTTTCTGACCGCTTATCCGGATCTGAAGGGATTCTTCTCGCCGAACAACGGTTCGACTGTCGGCTTCGCCACAGCCCTGATCGAGGCTGAGCGCGCGGATGTCACAATGGTCGGCTTCGACTTCTCGCCGGAGATGGAGACTATCATCCGCAACAGCGATTACAACGTCGCCACAATGCTGCAAAGGCAGTATCTGATGGGTTACGACGGCGTTCGCATCGCGCTGGAACTGGCCAACGGCGGCACTGTGGAAGAAAAGGATATCGACACCGGCGTTATGGCGGTGGATTATTCGAACGTTGACAGCGACGAAGTAAAGGCGGCCGCTGGTATTAACTAACTATCGGTCACATCTATATGGGCGGTCAGCGGATCGCCCTTGCGCTTTGAGACCGCCCAATGGCGGTCTCTGGTTTTATGCGCTTAATGGCGCAATCGCTGGAACAGGCCATAGTATTGTTTGGATTACTCCATTCAGAATCGCCGGCGGCCTTCTTCGCGTCCATTTGCCCTACTTTTCACGCGAGCTTATCTTAGCCGACGCCTGTTTTTTACCTGCGCGCGATATGATCGTCCGGTAAGGAAGACACAATATTGAGGAGGAAACTGCCATGAGCAATTCCAGATTCCCTCGCCGGATCGCCCTCGCGCTGGCGTGCGCGCTGATCCTGACGGTCGCCGCGATCCCCGGACTAGCTGAGGAAACGAAGGCTCCCAAGTACGTGTTCATGTTCATCGGAGACGGCATGGGCAGCCCGCAGATCAACGTCACCCAGTATTACGCGGGCACGCGGCTGAATCCCGATTCGCCCGTCCCAGTACCTGCGCCGCTGTCGTTCACAGGATTCCAGAACGTCGGCATCATGACCACGTATGACGCCACGTCGTTCTGTCCCGACTCCGCCTCGACGGCCACGTCGATGGTGTCCGGCCAGAAGACGCTCTCCGGAGTGCTCAACTTCAACATCGAGCTGACCGAACCGTTCCCCATACTGACCGAGTATGTAAAGGCGTCGGGAAAGAAGGTCGGCGTCATATCCAGCGTATCGCTAGACCACGCGACGCCCGCCGCGTACTATTCCAAGTCCATCAGCCGCAGCCAGTACTACGACATCGCGGTGCAGGGTCTGACCGGCGCGACGCTCGACTTTTTAGCGGGCGGGAGGTTTTTGCAGCCCGACGGTTCCGACGGCGAGCAGATCAACCTGTTCGAAATCGCTAAAGATAATGGCTTTAGCATCGTCGAAACCCCGGACGAGATTCGCGCGCTGAACGCTGACAGTGGTCGGACGCTCGCGATGGTCAACGATCCCGATAACGCGTCCGCCATGCAGTATGAGATCGACCGCGTCCGCAAGGCCGCCGAAGGCCAGGATTCCGTTAAGCTCTCCGAGTTCGTCGAAGCGGCCATCCGCGTACTAGACAACGATGAAGGTTTCTTCCTGATGACCGAGGGCGGAAAGGTTGACTGGAGCGCGCACGCCAACGACGCACGCACAGCCATAGACGATGTGCTCGCGCTCTCCGATGCGGTGCAGGTTGCGATTGATTTCGCGGCGGAGCATCCAGATGATACGCTGATCATCGTCACAGGCGACCATGAGACCGGCGGTTTGACGATAGGCTTCGCCGCCACTGCATATGACACCCACTTCGCATACCTAGATAATCAAAACATATCGTTCAACGACTTCGACGGCGTTATCACCATGCTGCGCGATAGTGGAGCGGACTTCGAAACCGCGTTAACCGAGATCCAGAAGGCTTATGGCCTGACCGCAGAAGCCGACCAGGATCTAACGCTTACCGAAGAGGAATTGGCCAGGCTCCATGCCGCGTTCGACCTGAGCATGATTCCCAAGGCCGAGCGCGTAATCGGCGCCGCGGAGGCGCTGGCTTACGGCGGGTATGAGCCGCTGAGCATGGCGGTATCTCACATACTGAACAACAAGGCTGGCGTGGCGTTCACATCATACGCCCATACCGGATTGCAGATTCCGGTGTACGCCTCGGGCGTGGGCGCGCAAGCGTTCTCAGGCAGCTATGACAACACGGATATCTTCTACAAGACCATGGATATCCTCGGCCTGGATTATTAAGCGAAGCGAGGCGTATAGGGCTATGAAAAACCGCCGCCGGAACTGGATATTCTGCATCGTGATGGGCGTTGTTACCATAGCAATGGGTTTCCTGCCATCGCGCGGCGGAATGCCTGGCACCGGCGGCATTCCACGCGTGTCGGTCCGAATAGACGCAGTGGATAACACGCAGCTCGCGCCGCTGGGCATCGTGTATTCGGGCGTACAGTTGTGCGAGGCGACAGTGATGTCCGGCGAACACAAGGGCAAGACCGCTCAGGCTATTAACAACCTGGACAGCGCCATCGATAAAGACAAGTTGTTTGAGCCGGGGGACAAGGCTCTGGCGATGCTGCATATGAAGGATGGCGAGATACGCAGCCTGACATTGATCGACCATTACCGTCTGCCGATGCAAGGTTTATTGTTTGGATTATTCGGATTGCTGCTGGTAGTATTCGGCGGCGTCAGCGGCGCGGGCGCGCTGGTGTCGCTAGCTGCCAGTGTGATGATTATGTGGAAGTTGCTTATTCCCATGTTGTACGCGGGGATATCGCCCACCCTGTGCGCGCTGGGGGTAGTTGTGCTGCTGACGTTTATGATAGATCTGCTGGTTGCGGGGTTCACGCGTACGGCATGGATTGCGATAGCCGGATCGCTGCTGGGCACGCTGACGACCTGCGCGTTGTCGGCGGCGTTCGGGCGTATGTTGAAGCTTGATGGGAGCAATCTGCCGTATGTGGTTCCGATACTGGCGCAAAGCGCGCTGAAATTCAACCTACGCGAGTTATTTTTCGCGATGGCGTTCATAGCGAATTCCGGAGCGCTGATGGATCTAAGTATGGATGTATCGTCGGCTTGTCAGGAGGTACGCGCGCACGCGCCGGATATACGGCGGAGGGAGTTATTAAAGTCAGGTTTCGCTGTGGGACGCAACGTCATCGGCACCATGACGACGACGTTGATGCTAGCGTATTCGGGTAGTTATCTATCGCTTTTGTTATACTTTTTTGGTCAAGGCACGCCGATAATCGACATACTAAATTTGAAGTATGTCGCCAGCGAGGTATTGATAACGCTAGTAGGATCGTTCGGGTTGGTGACAGTAGCGCCTTTCATCGCGATCGCGGCGTCGCTAGTGTTTACGAGGAGGGACGCGACGCATCCGCGCCTTCGGGAAGGGGATTGACATCCAATGTCATTAAGAACCTATCCAACAATAAACCCTGGATGAACCGGTAACATTTTCCTGTAGACGATGATGGAACAGGCGGAGCAAAGCAGAGCGCGGTAATTGGAGTCTTTTTTCTCGAAACGCACCAATAGTTTTCTGTCTGTAGGAGTGTCCCTCCAACTGTGTAAATGAATTCTCCTCAACAGGAAATGGGAACCGTAACAGCGCTTTTCGTACGCGCAGGATTGGGTGACGGCCACGACCGTCTTAAACGGCGCGTACAGTTTCGCGCAAGCGAAACGCGACAGTCGCGCGGCGCCTCCTTGCGGCGGCAACGGCGCGTTTCGCTCCCGGCCCCCCCCCCGCCATCAACGACCGAGGTACGGAGGAGGCTCCGCCTCCTGCCGTACCTCGGACGTTACGACCCTCGGGTTATCCTCCCCTCTATGAAGCGCCCTACACGAACAACCAAGCGGAACGAGACCTGCGGCATTGCAAAACGAAGCAAAAAGTCTCAGGCTGCTCTCGAATGTGGAGCGGCCTGACGGATTACTGTAAAATCC
>JAITDK010000121.1 GCA_031282605.1 Oscillospiraceae bacterium | reverse complement strand
TGAGGAGCCGTACCGCTCCTGCAGCTGCTCGAGAATCTTGCTGAAACTCGCGTGCTCCCGATCCATCTGGTTAATCACAAAGCACTTAGGCACGCTGTGTTTCGACGCGAAGTCCCACGCCTTTTCAGTGCCTACTACCAGCCCTGAGACGGAGCCTACCGTGATAAGCGCGCCGTCGGCGACGCGCAGCGGACCCATCATCTCTCCGATAAAATCGAAATACCCCGGTACGTCGATCAGGTTGATCTTGCTGTCCTTCCATTCGACAGGCGCGATCGCCGCGCTCAATGATATGCCGCGTTTGGTTTCTTCCGGTTCGAAGTCGGTCGTTGTGCCGCCGTCCTCGACCCTGCCTTGACGGTCTATCGCTCCGGACACGAACAGCATGGATTCCACTAAAGTGGTTTTACCCTCGCTGCCGTGTCCGACCACCGCAATGTTGCGGATGTTCTCCGCCGAGTATTCTTTCATTATAATTTCCCCCCGCCCTTTCTCATCAATCACGCAGTCAATTATCTTCATTGTATCAGATTATTTGTAGGTTGTCACGGTTTTTGTGCCAAGCCGACGTGCGGCGTAGGCAGCGGGTCGATCGGAATAGCAAACGATCCGGGAGCAAGATAAAGGCGGTTCACAATGCGTCCGACTGCAGTCATCGAGGGTCGGTCGCTCTGAAAAAAAGGCTTGACAACCTTCGCATACGTGGTATACTAATTCTCGTGCCAAGGCGAATGGTGATCGCGGGGTAGAGCAGACCGGTAGCTCGTCGGGCTCATAACCCGGAGGTCGAGGGTTCAAATCCCTCCCCCGCAACCAAATTGGCGGCGTAGCTCAGCTGGCCAGAGCATTCGGTTCATACCCGGAGTGTCATGTGTTCGAATCACATCGCCGCTACCATGACTATAGCTTTGATTGATACGCATCTGGAAGCCTGTACAAGGCTTCCTTTGTTGTTTAGCAGGGATTTAGGAATCGTTAAGACGCTTGAGGGTTCTGGCGTAGTGAGAGTATACGGGGGAAAACGCATGTATCATAAGTTGCTTCTGCAAAATCTTCGAATTGTACACAATATGTAACGACCATTTGTCTTCTTTGCCGCCCGGTCTGGGTGAGCGGCGTCTTGACTGTTCCTGGTTGAGATGCGGCGGAAAGGCTGTTTCGACAATATTTAGAAAAAGCTCAACGAATGGTGTGGGCGCACTTTACGAACGGCAGAAATTGAGATACAATAGTTAATGTATCGAACTATGTCCGCCGTTCGTAAATGAGGTATAGTAATGCCGGCAAAGGCCGTATGGAATCGCGCCCCGCTCCGTCAAAACCGACTCTCGCCGTTGCCGCTCACCGCCGTTCGCCCGGCAGGCTGGCTGCTAAGAGAGCTTAAGGCACAGGCCGCCTTGTTCCTCGAATCGCCGCTGGATAATCCACCGCACCCGCGCACGCTGGAATCGATAATCCAGCTGGCGTATGTGTCGGGCGATGAGGCGATGTTGGAAATGGCCGCGTCGTGCATGAACGCCGCCGCCGCCGCCATTGAGGCGCAGCTTAAACCCATTGAGGCCGCCGCCAGCGCCGCTCGGAAGGAATCCGTACACGAGATGTCGAAGGATTCCGGCGATAAGTCCGACGGGGATTTCGGTGAAACGTACGCCACTGAGCTTGAGCCTGAACGCAAGCTGCCCGAATGGGTCGCAACCGTGCTCGCGCCGGACGCGTACGCCGCTCCGCAAGCGTTCATACGTTATTTCACCGCCACGGGCGACGTGAAGATGATTAAGCTTGCGTTGCGAATGCTGACCGTCCAGGCTCGAGCGCTTGCCCAGGTCAGCCCCGGCGGTGTCGCGCCGGAGACGCGCGCCAATGCCGGCGAGTTCATGGCGGCGCTGCTGGACGTCTATAACCGCACCGGCCAGCCGCAGCTGCTCAGCATCGCCAAGCGATGGTCGGATATCGCGCTGGATTGGACAGGCTGGTACACCCGCTTCCCGCAGACCCAGCCCATGTACCGTTCGCTGCCTTTCTCCCAGCTGATCGCGCAGATAAAGGCCGAAAGGGAGTCTGGCGACGCGTTCGGATACTTTACGGTACTGTCGCTGGCGGCCAGGGCTGATTACGCCGCGCGCGGCTTGGGTGCGACCGCCGTTCACGCCGCGTTGACCGGCGCGCTTAAGGATGAGCAGGCGTTTACCATCGGCTGGGAAAAACTGGCGAAGCACCATGGCACGGCGTTAGGCATGTGCACGGCCGATATGTACCTCGCCGGACGCAACCCGTCTCAAGGCGTATACGCACCCGCGGTCACAGAGATGATACACGCGCTGATTACCCAGACGCGCATGGTCAGCCAGTTTTCCGCAGTGGCGTCCGCGGCGGAGGCGCTGGAGAAACTGGTGTTCAGCGCGAACATGGCCAGCTTTACGCCGGATTGGCGGTACCGCCAGACCGCGCAGCGGCTGAACCAGATCGAATGCGCGCGCGCGCCTGTATCCAGCTATAACCTGTCCGAGGATTCATACTTATTCGTTAAGACACGCGCGGGCGAGCCTGATACCGCGCAGGCGCTGGGGGTTTTGAGCGCGTTCACAATGACGTCGTGGATGTGCGCGCCGGGCGGCGGCCTGGCCGCGCTGTCATACATACCGTGCGAGGTGCGCGACAGGATTAACGGCCAGCTCGTTAAGATAACCGTTGAATCCAACTACCCGTACGACGGCGAGATACGTATGACCGTCGCGGTGAAGGAGCCAATTCGCCTCACATTGTTCCTGCGGATACCGCGATGGGCCGGCGGAGCCACGATGAAGCTGTCGTCAGGGGAAAGCCCGGAATGCGTGCCGGGCACGTTCCTGAGGCTGGAGCGGGTGTTCTCGGGCGGAGACGTGATCGAATTGACGCTGCCCATGCGCGCGCGTATGGAAGAATTGAACGGCGCTTGGATCGAGCGCGGACCGGTGCTGTACGCGCTGCCGATAGACGCGGACTTCACCGAGGCCACCATGCTGGACGGCGCGGAGGCGATTGGACTGAAACCGATATCGGACTGGCGGTACGCGCTGCTGTCGGATACGCCGCTGTCGGAGGAGCCGCCCGCCCGCCCTGGCGAACCGCCGCGCATCAGAGCCGCCGTCGTTCCGCTGGAAAACTGGTCCGAGAAGCGGCGCGCGCCGGAACCGCCGCCTCGCGAACCCAAGCCAAACGGCCCGGCGCGGATCGTGTCGCTCGTGCCATACGCTAGCGCGCCGCTTAGAATAGCGCAATTCCCCTCGGCGCGGTCGGCTCAGGCTCATGGCCGGCTGGAGCCGGATACCAATGAGGAATCCTAGGAGGTAATAGCATGCTCGATAAGATCCTCGTGCTGGATATGGATAATTATGGGAGCATCGCGATAGCGCGAAAGCTGCGTGCCCAGGGCATCTATTGCAAGATATTGCCCGGCGGCGCGTCGCTGGATGCGGTTGCCGAGCAGGATGCGTCCGGCATTATATGGGCTGGCCGTGCGGATGGCGACGCCGCGCCTATCGACGAGCGGATACTCTCGCTGGGGCTGCCGGTGCTGGCCATCGGAGCGGCGTCGGTCGCGCTGGCGAAGATGCTGGGCGGCGCGAGCAAGGGCGCCGCGCTGACCAACACTACCGCGCATGTGACGTATGACCCGCAGATGATATTCGACGGCGTGGCGCCCGGCGACCGGTGGTTCTCTCGCGCCGAGCGAATGGAGCTGCCGGACTGCATGATGCCCATCGCCATGTCTGGCGGCGTGGCCGTCGGGTTCTGCGACAAGGAGCGTCCGCTGTATGGGCTGCAATTCCTGATCGAGAAGCATGATCCCGAAGGCGTGACGCTGCTGAACAACTTCTGCACGAGGATCAGCAGGTGCACGACATGGTGGTCGACGGAGGCGTTCATCGACCGCGCGACGGGGGAATTGGCGCGGCTGGCGGGGGATTCGCCGCTGGCGGTGGCGTTGAGCGGCGGCGTGGATTCGTCGGTGTGCGCGGCACTGGCCGGGCGCGCGGTCGGTTCGCGGCTGATTCCGATCATGGTGCGCACGGGGCTTCATCGCAGCGATATCGTAAAGCATGTCGAGGCGTTCTGCCGCCAGAATCTTGGGGTGGAGTTGATCGCGGTCGACGCCCACGAGCGGGTATTCGAATCGCTCAAGGGCATGACGAACCAAGCCGCCAAGGAGGAGGCCGTCCGGCGAGTGTTCCGAGCGGCAGTGGCGGAGGCGGCGGGGTCGAACGCGGCGGATATGACGCTGGTGTTAGGCACGAATTATACCGAGGTGCTGCAGAAGGGTCAGCCGCATCAGCGCGGAGGATTCCCGGGATTCAAGGGAGTGGTCGAGCCGCTGGTGGAGCTGTTCAAGGACGAGGTCTGCGCGGTAGGGGAGAGACTGGGACTGCCCGCAGCGTTTGTGAACAGGCAGCCTATCGCGATCGAGGGATTGGCCGCGCGCATAGAGGGAGAGGTAACGCAGCCTCTGGTAGAGACGCTGCGCGCCGCGGACGCTATACTGCGCGAGGAGATCGAGACGGGCGGCCAGGATAAGCGGCTGCGCCAGTATTATGCGGTGCTGGGGCGGCAGACGGGCGATTCAGCCGATTCGCCTTACGCGCTGATAATCAGGGCGCTGACGACCGGCGATAAGGCCGGGGCGGCGCGGCTTCCTTACGATCTGCTGGAGCGCGTGGTCGAGCGCGTGCGCAGCGACCAGCCCGGCATAGGCCGCGTAATGTACGATCTGACGCCAAGCATGATGACATGACGGGTTAACGAGTCGGCAAGGCTGGTTAATGGGTTGATTACCTAAGGGATGAGCCGAGTATGAATTACCAAGGCAGAATCGGCGGAGCGGGAATCGCGCCGTTATACACACTGTTGTTCGTCTGTTCGGGTAACACGTGCCGTAGTCCGATGGCGGCGACGCTGGCGCGGGCATGGCTGAATAAGAGCGCGCCGGAACATGCCGAACGGTTCCGAGTATCGTCGGCGGGGTTGGCGGCGAGTCCGGATTCTCCAGCGTCGGAGGGTGCGATTGAGGCTGCCGCGCGGCAGGGCTTGACCCTGGACGGGCACCGCGCCAGGATGCTGACGCCGGAGATGACGCGCGGAGCGTTGGTCGTCACGATGACCCGCGCGCAGGCCGATTATGTGCTGCGTCTAGCGCCGGGCGCCAGGGTGACGACGCTCGCGGCCTGGGCTGGTTTAGGCGACGGCGAGGATGTCCGCGATCCGTTTATGGGTTCGGACGTGGAGTATCACGCGTGCTGCGAGCAGATCAAGCGGCTGATCGACAAGGGATTCAGGCGAATGCTGTCCGTTACCTGACTAGAAACGACGTCAGTATCGCAAGGAACATTATCCCGACCATAAACCCGGCCAATACGCGCGCGGTGACCTGCTTGCGGGTCGCTCTTTTTTTGGTTGAACCCCTATGCGCCATGGCTTGCCTCCGGTTTTTTATTTGATAATCGTTCTAACCGCATGGTTCCTTTGCATATATAGAGTATGGACGTTATCATAATTACATAGGGCGGGAGATGGCTGTCAATGATGGGTCTGCGGCGGTTTAGGGCTACTGGCGAGGCTCGGCGAAGTCTTGACGCGCAGACGCGCTTGGATGCCCCGGTGGTTATACCCCACGCGGCGGCTTCGTTGGTCTCGCGTTGCCGTGACGCGGGCGCAGTCACGGCTGGCGAAGCCGATAATGACCGTTCAGCACGATCGAACAGGTCGCACAATAACGCCAATCCATCCAACGAACCGCAGGCGCTCACCCGCTATGAAGTCGACGACGCCATCGCGCGCCGCCAGATGCGATGGCTGCCCATCCGGTTGATACAGTATGGTCCGCGCGAGACGCGATCCGCTATTGACGAGCGTAAGCTGGACGAGCTAGCGGAGTCGATACGCGCTTTGGGGTTGTTGCAGCCGATCACTGTGCGCACCGCGCAGGGCAACCGCTACGAATTGATAGCGGGCGAGCGTCGTTTGCGCGCGTGTGAAAAGCTGGGTTGGGACAATATCGACGCGATCGTGCTCCCTGCCGGGGACGTTGACCGCGACATGCTCGCCTTGGCTGAGAATATACAGCGCGTGCCGCTGCACTATCTTGAGGAAGCGGAGACCATCGACGCCGTCAGGAGCGAGACGGGTCTGTCGCTGCAAGAGATAGCGGCTAGGCTGGGCACTAGCACGATCAGCCTGTCAAATAAGCTGCGGCTGCTAAAGATTCCGCCGGAGACGCGGCGGCTTATCCGCGATCTGGACTTGAACGAACGCTACGCGCGAGTGCTGCTGCGTCTGAATGAGGAGAGCATGCAACAAACGGCGGCGCGGCGGATTGTCGAAAAGCAGCTGACGCTGCGCGACGCTGAGTCTTTGGTGGAGAATATGGCCATAGAGGGACCCACCGACCATCGCCGTGTCACTGCCATTGTACGCGACCACAGGCCGTATGTCAACGCTATCAATGATATAGTGGATCAGATGCGCAGGTCGGGGTTGTCGCCGTCCGTCGAATCCGCCGAATCGGACAGCCGGTTGGTGTTAACCGTGTCGCTGCCGAAGATATCATAAAGGGAGCTTCCTTTGCCTCCGGCGCCCCCTCAGTCGCTGCGCCAGAGTGCGAAGCAGGAGGAACTGACTGCGCTACGGAACAGACTATTGGAGCGCAACCGGCAATCCGCGCCTTCGGGAAGGGGTCTCACGACCCCCTCCCGACCTCCCCCGGGGCTT
>JAITDK010000283.1 GCA_031282605.1 Oscillospiraceae bacterium | reverse complement strand
CCGTCCGCTTCAGCCAGCTGTAAACGTTCAATCAGAAACCAAGATACAGACGCAATACACCCCGAAAAAGCGCGTAGCAAGACATGTCAAACGTCCAGCGAGGTCGGTTCCGCATAGACTCCAACGCAGCGAAAGGGCGACCGCGCCGTCTCATACCAGCCAGCGCCCCGCCGTGTCACGGAGCAAGCGCAAACCACCGCGCACCATCAAGGTCGTCAAGTCCAGGAAGAGGGGAAGGGATTCATGACAGGCGATTTAATCAGCGTGGTTGTAACCGTCCACAATACCAAATTGTATTTGCGTAAGTGTGTCGGAAGCATACTGGGTCAGACATACGGCAACCTGGACATCATACTGGTCGACGACGGTTCGACGGACGGATGCGCTGAACTGTGCGACATGTTTCAGAAATCCGACGAGCGCGTACGCGTGATCCATCAAGGCGCGAAAGGCGCGGCCGCCGCTCGCGCAGAGGGCATGCGTATCGTCAGGGGCAAGTTTGTCCACTTCGTCGACGACGACGATTGGATGGACGCGGACATGGAGGAGAAGATGATGCAGGCGCAGGATCGAACCGACGCCGACGTTGTTATAAGCGCGCACATCGTCGAACGCGGTACGCCTCACTTTGGCGGATCTGGCAAATGCCCGCCGGGGGTTTACGATCGCAGGCGCATGGAGCGGGAGATATTCCCGGGAATGATGAGCTGGAATAACACCAGCGAGCGCGGCATCCATCCCAACCTGTGGATGAAGCTGTTCCGTACTGAGACAGTGCGCGATGCCATCCTGCGTGTCGACCCTCGCATACTCAAGGCGAATGACGTAGCGGCCTGCTATGAGGCGCTGTATGCCGCCAACAAGATCGTTATCATACCAGAGCGGTACTATCATTATCGGCTGGGCAGGCCCAAGAGCATCACTACGTCGTTCGTCGCGAAATACTACGAGTCTATGCTGGCCTTGCTGGATCACCTGCTATCCAGCCCTATGGCACAGCGCCCCGAGATAGCCCGGCAGATTCCACGCATCATGCGCAGCTGTCTAAATTACGGTATGCAGGGCGGATGCGGCAAAAACGTCGGCGACGAGGCCAAGATACGCACCAAGCTGATGTCGCGCTTGTCACAGCTGGAGCAAAACCGAACGGTTAGACGTTTGCAGGCGCAACAAAACGGACACCGAACGAATTCGCGAGGAGCGATGCCCGGCGTTCCGAACCCGGCGAGAGCGCCAAGGGCGACGAGCACTAGACCGTCAACTCCGCTCGCCATCAGGCACGTAATAAACCGCGGTGGTAGAGCGCCGACGGCTCAAATAGGGAATAAACCCTTGCCTCGGGATATAAAATGACGCGAACCTAGCGGAACGTTCCCGCTGCAACGGACATCCGAGGGCTACTCGGCGCAGCCCTCGGATGTCCGCGATACAGTTGACGCGACGCAGGGTTACTGCCGCAACCCAATCAAGTTAAGATTAACCTGACGGAATCCCACGTTTCGCGAGTAATTAACACGAATCGCGCCGCCGACGAACGTCACGCGAATATCGTCGATGAACGGCGTGGTAGTATAGACGACGCGAATGTGCCATACGCCATCCTCAACGGCACACATGGCTGACAGCGGATACGGCGTGACGCCGCTGTCGAGCGACGACGGCGCGGCGGCGTAGCCTTCACGGTTGTAGTCCGTTTCTATCCATCGGCGGGTTCCGGCGCGTATAGTGGCGCTGGCGTTCTCATATTGGAGCGTGAACGAGTCGACCGCGTCATTCCGTCCTAGCGACACAACCACGCTCTTAACGCCCAGTACGTTGTCGGCGAGCATGTAGGTGGCGACTCCCTCCGGCGCGTCTGGCAGCGACGCCGCGCGAGGCGGCTGATCCTTGTCGATCGAGCCGTTATCGGCTGTCAGGGCGATTGGTTCGACTGAAAGCGAGCCTAGCCTGGCGTCCAGCTCGGCTTGGGCGGCCGCGTCTTCAGGTATAGGGTGATCATGAAGCCCCGGCGTAAGCTCGTCGAAGAACAGATCCATCTCCTCTTGCATGTCGCCCAGTCCAGCGTTCACTGCGAGTACCATATCATGCTTGGGCAAAACGACGCATAACTGACCGAACGCGCCGTCGCCCCGGAACGCGTCCTCGCGCGCGCAGCGCCAGAACTGATACCCATACCCGGCGCACCAATCCGGCGTAGAGTCGGGCTGGCGGATGTGGAACGACGTGGCATCGTCAACCCACTCCGAGTTCAGCAGCTGCTTGCCGTCCCATTGGCCGCGCTGCAGCAAGAATTGGCCAAACTTCGCAATGTCGCCCGTGCGCAGACTCAATCCATATCCTCCCGTGCAGATATCCCCCGGCAAGCGTTCCCAACAGTAATCCTCAATGCCTAGCGGGGTGAATAGGCGCGGCTTCAGGTATTCGTCCAGATGCGCGCCCGTGGCCTTCTCGATGATCGCGCCCGCCATGCAGCTGCCCGCCGTGTTATATAGAAAGCGGCTGCCCGGCTCCAGCGGCACATACGATGTAAGGAACGTGCGGATGAAATCCTCGTCGATCGACGGTTCGGACGTATGCCCAGTGCACATGCCCAGCAGGTGACGAACCTTCATGGCCAGCATGTTCGCGCAGGGCGGGGAAGGCAGCTTTTCTGGGAAAAATGAGACGACGGGCGCGTCCAGCGAGAGCAGCCCCTCCTGTATGGCAAACCCGGCGGCGGTCGACATGAAACTCTTCGTCAGCGAGAAGAGCATGTGCCGCAGGTCTTCACGGTACGGCTTGTACCAACCCTTGCTGATTACGTGTCCGTGTCGAACCAGCACTATCCCGTTCAGGTTGATATGTTTTGCGGCGGCGGCGTTCAACAGGCCCAGTATCGCCTTGGGATCGACTCCCATCTGGCTGGGGGAAGCGACGGGCAATTGTGTCATACTATACGCTCCAATCGCAGTTTCGGCAGGTAATTTCATTATCTCCATTATGTTCCAGGATAATCATCATGTCAATATCACACCGCGAATACCATACCGTGCTACTGTCTATCAGCCAGCCGCTGGGACAAGCAAAAAAATGTCGCCACGAATGTGTAAACCTCCGAATATACGCGCAGGGAACGTCGGCGCGGGAGGAGGGAACGCTCGTCGAAAAAGCGGTTTGCATCGCGATCGGAACGAATCTTGAGGGACGTAAATTCGATCGGTACTGCCAGCGCCATTGATACCGCTCGTAAACGCCGTGCTAATATTGTTGACTTGCTTTCAAATTTGGCATTGACTTGACGCCTGTTGGACAGTAATTTCCCAATATTGTTGTCATAAAGTCGTTAATCGCCCACCTTGATACACAACTGATCATATGTTATACTGAACAATGGCGACAGTCGGCGCATGGTATGCGGGAGGTGCGGCTATGTGGATTGTTATTCATATGGTGCGATCGCAGACGGCCGCGGACGAGGCGTACGAGAGGCTGAGCCGCGAGGGTTTTATGGTGCGGGTAAGGCCGGTATACCGTACGCTATCACCCGAGGAGAATTTCTATGAACTGATGACGCTGCCCACAGAGGCCAAGGAGGCCAGCCGCGTGCTATTCGGGCAGCCGGATATATAATCATAATCATATAGAAACGTGGGGAATGGTTTATGCATCGCATTGGGGTTTTGACCTCCGGCGGAGATGCGCCGGGCATGAACGCCGCCGTGGTATCCGTCGCGCGGTTTGCCGCGCTGTACGATATGGAGCTGGTGGGGATCAAGCGCGGCTACAACGGTCTGCTTCGCAAGCGTAAGCACATTGAGGATGATATGGAGATCCTCGCGCTGGATACGGTGCTGGACATAGCGGATCAGCCGGGGACATACCTGCGCACGGCGCGGTGTATCGAGTTCCTGAACCCCGACGTTCGCGAGTTCGCCGTCAGGAATCTGCGGGAGATGGAGATAGAAGGCCTGATAGTTATCGGCGGGGACGGTTCGTTCAACGGCGCGATGGCGCTGTGCAATCTGGGTATGCCGTGCATAGGCATACCGGGCACGATTGACAACGATCTGGCGTATACGGAACGGTCGTTGGGATATGATACGGCGGTCAACGTGTGCGTCAATTCGGTAAGAATGATACGCGCGACATCGCGTTCTCACGATCGCGTAGCGGTGGTCGAGGTGATGGGGCGCAACTGCGGCGATATAGCGTTGCGTACCGCTATGTGCACGGGCAGCGAGATACTGATCGTGCCGGAGCAGACGTTCAACATGTACCAGATAGCGAACCGGATTGAGTCGCTGATGAGGGATGGGGATACAAGGGCGACAGTGATCGTGGCTGAGGGTGTGTTTCAAAACCAGAATATGGAGCCGTTTGACGCGTACGAGTATTTGAGCGCGAGGGATCCGGAGTGGGGGAAGAAACATTCGCCGAACCAGCCGTTGGATTCGCACACGCTGGCCAAGGCGCTGCGGTACATGGTGCCGGGGTGTGAGGCGCGTTCGACGGTTCTGGGATATATACAGCGCGGTTCCGCGCCGTACGCGGAAGACGCGGCGTTCGCGTTTGAGTCCGGCGCGCTGGCTGTAAAACTGCTGAAGGACGGCATACAGGAGCAGGTGATAGGCGTACGCAACGGCAAAGTATTCTTCATGCCTATACGCGAGGCGCTGGGGTTGAAGCCCAAGTTTGATAAGAATCTATATGACTTGATCAACGCGCTTTAGGCGAGGGGGGGAATCGGTTGCGTTACGAGATGGACTGTCGCAGCGCAACCGGTTGGCCGAAGCCGATGGAATGTGCGTCACGATGGGCCAGGCTTCGCCTGGACTATGTGACGCACATTCCATCGGCTTTAACCAGCCGACCATTTCCGATAGTCTATCCCGTAACGCAGCCGGTTCCACCGTTCTCTCGTTCCAAGCCCGGGGGAGGTCGCGAGAGGGACGTGGGTTGAGCATGGCGATGGCGAACTACCCGAAGGCGCGGACGCGCCGAGTGCGATCAAATATTCTCCTCCCCTCAAGCATATATTC
>JAITDK010000049.1 GCA_031282605.1 Oscillospiraceae bacterium | reverse complement strand
TCAACGCGCTCTACAACGTGGTCGACCGCATCTTTGTGGGGCGCGGCGTGGGCGAGGCGGCGCTGGGCGGGCTTGCGCTGGCCATGCCGCTTATGACGATTTCCATGGCGTTTTCCATGCTTTTCGGCGTGGGCGCCGCCAACATGATCTCCATCCGCCTGGGGCAGCAGCGGCGGGAGGAGGCGGAAAACGCGCTGAACCACTGTCTGCTGCTGCTGGTCGCCTCGGGTCTTCTTTTTATGACGTTGGGCCTTGTGTTCCTCGAACCGCTGTTTGCGCTGATGGGCGCGCAGGAGGGGAGCGAGGCGATCGCCTATGCGCACGATTATTTCCGCATCATTTTGTATGGACAGGTCTTTTCCATGGTGGGCTTTGGGCTGTCGCACTGTTCGCGCGCGCAGGGTTTTCCCATGGTTACGATGGTCGGCATGATCATCGGGGCGGGCTTGAACATGGTTCTCGACCCGCTGTTCATCTTTGTATTCCACTGGGGTGTCGGAGGCGCCGCGTGGGCGACGATCATCTCCCAGCTGGCGGCCGCGGTCTGGGTGTTGTCGTTCAACTTCAGCAAACGGGCGGTCATCAAATTGCGGCCGAAGACGTTCCGGCCCTCGCTGCGCATTGTGGGGCACATCATGTCCTTCGGGTCCGCGCAGTTTCTGCTTCAGGTCGCCGCGTCCTGCGTGCAGTTTCTCTACAATTTCAGCATGAGTCTGTACGGCGTGGCCGCGCTGGGCGTCGCCAACGGCGGCGACGTCGCGCTCTCGGGCATGAACATTGTGAGTTCCGTCATCTTGATGATTTTGATGCCGGTGTTCGGCATCAACCAGGGGGCGCAGCCCATTCTCGGGTACAACTACGGCGCGAAGAAATTCGACCGCGTTCGGAAGGCCTACTTACTGGCGGTGACCGCGGCCACCGTCATCTGCTGCGCGGGTTTTCTGGTGTCCGTGCTGTTCCCGGACGCGATCATCAGACTGTTCGCGCCGGACGGCAGCCCCCCGCTGCTCGTCTTCACCCCACGGGCGATGCGCGTCGTCATGCTGATGCTGCCGATCACCGGTTTCCAGATCGTCTCGTCCAACATGTTCATTGTGACTGGCCGGCCCAAGACCTCCATTGTACTCTCGATGCTCCGGCAGGTCATTGTGCTGATCCCGAGTCTTCTGCTGTTCGGCTGGCTCTGGGGCCTAAATGGCGTACTCGCGGCCACCCCGGTCGCCGACGGCGTGGCCGCCCTGGTTGCGGGCGTGATGATCGCCATCGAGCTCAGGAACCTAAAAGCAGGCATGGGCGGCGTCAGGTGAGAAAAGAGTTCTCCAATCAGGAAATTGATGCAACAACAGGTATTCGAAATTTTCGAATACCTGCTGCTGCATGGAAAAGTGGAGATAAAAAGTGACAGGAGGTGTTATATGCTCTAAGAGACTTATTTATCAAACAGCCCAAAACGCTGATAGATAAGCCGATTGGAGCATTTTTCATATACGAGAGGAGCAGCGCCATGAACGAGAACAAAATCACCGCCCTGTATGAACGCCTGTCGAAAGGCGACAAGGAACGCCAATGTCGCCCTTGACGCGCCGCGTACTTTGAATTAGACGTTCTCCAAGGATTATGGCGGACTGTTTTCCACGCGAAGCGCGGTATCCCCCGCGCTCTAAACCGCGCCGGCTCATACTGTACGGCTTACGGGCATCCATAAAGCATCTGGTTTTTTATGGTGGGCAATTAAACTTGCAATTTTCACTTGCCCCGGTCTTCTCAAATTCCCCGTTGGAAATCACGTTCGCTCGCTATATAATATATAATATACTGACGGCGAACAAATAAACGATGTTAGGAGGCGCCAGCGCATGGCGAATAAAGAAAAAGCAAAAACGCGCTTTTTGTTTACCCTGCTTGCCATACTGTTAATATCCGGCGCGGCGTTCTGCGCCGTTTCCCTCCCTCGGCGCGCGGGCGAGGCGGAAGCAACCGGCGGCGTTTTTGATTTGACGGGCGCTGACCTCTCCAAAACGCTTTACACCTTAGATGGCGAGTGGGAGTTTTATTACGGCAGGCTGTATACGCCGGAGGACTTCGCCCTTGGCGAACCGGAGGGAAAGACCTTTATTAACGTCCCCGAGACGTGGGGCAATCAAGGGTATCCGACGGCGGGCTTCGCCACCTACCGACTGACGCTTCGTGCTGACGAACCGGAGCTAATGCTGCTAATACCGGAAATACCGGACGCCGGCGTGGTTTTTGTCAGCGGTCGGCGCGTTTTCACAGCCGGCGCGGTCAGCGATTCGGACGGTGGGGCGGGTACCGTCGTCGCCGTCCGCAACGCGTTTGTTCCGTTTGAGACGGTCGGCGGTCGCGCGGAGATCATCATACAGGCGTCAAACGCGGAATGGATGGAGTCGGGCATTTGCTACAGCATCGAAATGGGACGCCCCGGCGCACTGCAGGGCGACGCCTTTTTCCGCCGCGTCGTTCTCGCAGGATTTCTCGGCGTCGCGTTTGCCATGTTCCTGTACCATATGGCGCTGTTCCTGCATCGCCGCAGCGAAAAGGCATATCCGGCTTTTGCCATGGTCTGCCTGATCATCGTTCTTAGATTCGCGATGGAGACAAACGGACTCGTTCAGCTGTTCCATCCGAAGGGTATGGGCGCTTTTTTGACGGCGCTGTATCTGTCGCTTCTGCCCTTGCACGCGGCGGCGATAACACTCTTCACTCATACCGCCCTGCGACTGCCGCTGAAAAACAAAATCGTCGCCGCGATCTATGCCCTGACGCTGGCGGTTCCCGCGGTCCTGCCTTTCATCTCGCCTAATCCCGGACCGTTTGTTTACACGAGCCTTATTCCCATGGCAATGGCGGCAGTGAGCGCTGCGCGGTCAAAAACGCTGCGCGAAAATCCATATAACGGGCTGTATCTCGCCGCGCTGATTATATTTATCATATGGGCGCCGCTGACAAAACGTTTTCTGGGCGACGCGTTGTTCATGCCGGGCGCCGCATCCAACCTGTTCTTGATTCTCAGCCAATGCGTCATGCTTTCCATTGGTTACGCCGATGCGCGGGAAAAAGAACAGGAGCTCACAGTGCAAAACGCCATTCTGTGGCAGACGGCGCGGATCCGCGCCGATATGCTCGGCGTCCTCTCGCATGAGGTGCGGACGCCTCTCACTGTTATGTCCGCATACGCGCAGTATGTGGTGGAAGATATGCGTCGGCAGCAAGGCGGCATAGACCGGCAAACAGAGCAAGACCTCGCCGCCATCAGCGAGGAGGCGAAACGTCTGTCGGAGCTGACGACGAACGCCCTGCGGCTATCTCGGATGGGCGCGACGGAAACAGCGAACGGAGAGGCGCCTCTCGAAACCTCGGCTTTCAACATCGGGGAAGCCGTCCGCCTCATCGCCGGGCTGTTTAGGCCAGTGATGGAAAAGCAGGGACGCGCGCTGACGCTGTCACTGCCGGACGATATGCCGGACGTAAATGGAAACGCTGACGCGCTATCCCGCTTGCTGTGGAACCTGCTGGACAACGCGCTGACCCACGGAGAATACGGAGACATTGAAGTCAACGGCGGCGCGGACGGGTGCAACGTCCGCATCGTCGTAAAAGACGGCGGCGTCGGTATACCTCCGGAGCTTCTGTCACACGTATTTGAACGCGGTGTTTCCGGAAAAAGTGACGGCGCCGGGATTGGGCTCGCCTTATGCAAAGAGATCGCCCTGCGGCACGGCGGGGATGTGACCGTGGAAAGCGAGCCCGGCAAAGGAACGGCGGCGGCGCTATTCTTGCCGATATACAGGGATGGAGGCGGCGCCGATGAATGAGAGCGGCACTGTCCTTTTGGTGGAGGACAACCTGAAGCTCTTGAGTCTGAACCGTCGGATTCTGGAAGAGGCGGGGCACAGGACGCTCGCGGCGAGGAACCTGACAGAAGCGAGGGCATACCTGAAAACCGCCGCGCCCGACGTAGTGGTGCTCGACATCATGCTGCCGGACGGAAACGGCGTAGATTTCCTTGCCGAGATCAGGGAAGCTTGCGACGCGCCGGTACTGTTTTTGACCGCGAAAACGGAAAAGGAAGACAAGTTGACGGGCTTGCGCGCCGGAGGCAGTGATTACATCACGAAGCCATACGACATCGACGAGCTGCGGGAGCGTGTATCTGCTTTTTTGCGGTTGGCGCGTCAGCGGCGCCGACCGCCTGATAGGATCGTTTTCGGTTCCCTCGCGCTTGATTTGATTTCCAACCGGGCGTTTGTGAACGGCGGTGACATATTGCTGACGCAAAAGGAATTTGCGCTTCTGCTGGTTTTGGCGCAGAATGAAAACGCTGTACTCGGCGTGGAGAACCTGTACGAAAAGGTATGGGGCGCGACGGCGGACGGCGACGTCCGCACAGTGGTAAAATATCAAATCTCCAACCTGCGCCGTAAGATAAAATACAGCGGCTATACCGTCGTCGCTGTTCGCGGCAACGGATACTGCTTTGAAACGGAGTAGACGTAATCTCCGAAGCTCAGATCAAACAATACAATATAAAATATGAAAGGTTAGGATTTCTCCACCTTTCTCTTTTTTACGCCTTAAAATGCTATGATCAATCCAATAATCCATCGACATTTTTTTCGCGATGCGAAAAAAATGCCGGATTGGAGCAAAATCAAGGAGGCGTTTTCAATGCAGAACCACAAAATCACATCCCGCCTGTTATCGTGGCTGCTCATTTCGGTCATGATGCTGACAATGCTGCCGCTGCAAGGCTTTGCGGCGGTAGGTGCGCAATCATCCGAGAGCGGCGGCGCGGCGGATTCAATCGAGGACAGCCGTGCCATGACCGAGCTGCTGTCCCGAATCGGCCTCGCGTCTGCGGATACCGGCAACACGGAGCAGAGCGACGACCTTTACATCATCGGCGGACGCCGCTACAAGGTGATTTACAACGACTATATCGCCTGTTACGTCGATGCGGAAAACGGCGGTTACGCCATCCTGCCCGCCGAGATCGGGCTGACTTCGCCTTCAGCCCTTGGCATTACGGCGGCAAACTCCCTTGGCGGGGCGGTGTTTGTCATTGACGGCGAGGAATACGTTTTCGGCGAGG
>JAITDK010000030.1 GCA_031282605.1 Oscillospiraceae bacterium | reverse complement strand
GCGATTGAATCCAGCGAATCGCCAAGCACGTCGCTGAGTATGATGGCGAAGACTTGCGCGGGTTCGCAGGCCTTAGCGAAACGTCCGCCCTTGACGGCGGATAGATGCTTGCGGATTATGTTGATCTGTGTAATATCCGCGCCGCTGGCCAGGAGGCTCCTGGTCAGCGTTTGAGTATCCTCAAGGGCGACGCCGGGGAGCGGCTGTTCAAACAGCGCGGATCCGCCGCCGGAGACCAGGAATAACACCGCGTCGCGCTCGGACAGCCCGCTTACCAGGTTCAACGCCTTTCGAGCGCCAATCACGCTGTTCGCGTCAGGGATCGGGTGTCCGGCTTCGATGATCTCCAAATGAGGGATAGGCCCTTCGGCGTGGCCGTACTTGGTGACGATCAGGCCTGAGCGAACGCGTGAGCCGAGAGCCTCGGCGGCGGTGTGTGCCATACGCCACGCGGCCTTGCCGATAGCGACGATGACGACGCTTTGGGGCAGATCAAGTACGCTCAGCGCGCGCCTCACGGCGGTGTCGGGCAGGACGGCCTTTATGGATTCGTCAATGATGGTATGCGCGTCGGATATGATGCTCATCGGGTTTGCCTCACATTGAATCGCCGTATATTGAATCGGTCGGATAGGGTAATGTTATAACAGCCGATCAGTAAAAACAAGCCGTCCCGCGTATTATATCCCGCCTTTCAACCCACAATATGGAAGTATACTGGGAGGTGGGTCGATATGCTGATATTGTTTCTGCGCGCGGTGATACTGTTCGTTACGATGGTCGTGCTGATGAGGCTGATGGGCAAGCGGCAGATCGGGCAGCTGCAGCCGTATGAACTGGCGATGTCTATGTTGATCGCGAACCTGGCGACTCCGCCGATGGGGGATACGGCGGTGCCGTTGCTCTACGGCGTGGTGCCGATGGTCGCGATGATATTTATGCACGCGCTGATTACGCTGTGCGGGATGAAGAGTGAGAGGCTGCGGCGGCTGATCGACGGGCACGCGTACCCCGTCGTCAAAGACGGGATATTGAGCAACAGGGCTTTGGATCAGCTGGGCTTCACGATGAGCGACTTTCTGGCGGAGATGCGCTCGGCGGGGTTCCTGCGAATACAAGACGTGGATACCGCGATAATGGAGACCAGCGGTAAGTTTTCCGTGTTCCCCGTGCCGGAGAAAGAGACGGCGACGCTTTCGGATTTAGGGATCATGCCGCGCGCCGGAGGACTGCCGGTTCCAGTGATACTGTCGGGAAGGGTTCAAAAAAAGAACCTGCAACCGCTCTTGGTCGACGAACCCTGGCTGCGCGCGCAGCTGAAGAAGGCGGGGTTTGACTCGCTGCGAGCCGTCGCGTTAGCCAGCCTGGATCCCGCAGGGACGCTATGGATATATAGCTGCGAAAATACCTGCGCGCCGGTGGTCGTCCATACTCAAGGCGCCGAAGTATGAAAAGGAAGATAATCGTTCTTGCGGCCTCGCTTATTCTGGTCACCGCTATGCAGTGTTTTGCGTCCATATATACGCGCGGGGTAGCGGGGAACGTTTCCGCCGTGTTGGAGGAGATGAACCGCGCCGTTCTCCAGGAGGATTGGCTTCAGGCGCGGTCGCTGATGGAGCCGTTGAGCCGATCGTGGTATGGCGCGTGCGAGCCGATGGATTGGTGGATCAGCCGATCGATCATCGACGAGGTTCACAGCTCGATGCGGGAACTGGCGATCGCGCTGGACGTCGGCGACTACCATGAGTCGCGCGTGCTGCTGGACGAACTGCAAGATCTGATAAACGACATAACGCGGCGGGATGAATTGACCCTGTCGAACGTCGTTTAGCTGTTTCCATGCAGGAAAACGAAAGCCTGCGTCGAATTGACGCTATTATCGCACGAATACGCGCGTAATAAGTCAACGAGGAAGAAGGATTCGCATGAGTCAATCCATACGATGGTCGGCGGCGGACGCGTTCGAGTGGGCTAAGTCCGTTTACGCCGAACAAGGCGTGGACGTCGAGGCGGCTATTGAGCGGCTGGCGTCCGTGCCGCTTAGCCTGCACTGCTGGCAGGGCGACGACGTGCTGGGGTTTGAATCCAAGGACGCAAAGCTGACCGGCGGCATCCAGGCGACGGGCAATTATCCAGGCCGCGCCCGCTCTATCGATGAACTGCGCGCCGACATGGACAAGGCCATAACCATGATACCAGGCCCGGCGAAGGTTAACCTGCACACGCATTATCTGGACGCGGAAGGATCGGTTCCGCGGGATACGATCGAACCGAAGCACTTCGCGTCATGGGCGGACTGGGCGGTCGATCGCGGATATGGGCTGGACTTCAACACCACGTTCTTCTCGCATCCGATGAGCGAAGCGGGATCGCTGACCCATCCGGACGAGGGGATTCGAGCGTACTGGATAGAGCACGGGAAGAGGTGCCGCCGGATATCGGCATACTTCGGTGAGCGGACGGGGCAGCGCTGCCTGCTAAACCACTGGGTTCACGACGGCGCGAAGGAGATTCCGATTGATACGCTGGGGCCGCGCGAGCGGCTGCGCGAATCGCTTGACGCGATAATAAGGGAACCGATCGATTCGGCGCTGATGCGCGATAGCGTGGAATCCAAGCTGTTCGGCATCGGCAGCGAGGCGTATGTCCCCGGTTCGCATGAATTCTACATCGGTTACGCGCTGTCGCGCGGGGTTATGCTGACGCTGGACGCGGGACATTTCCATCCGACGGAGGCTATCTCGGCGAAGCTGACCGCGCTGCTGTGCTTCCTGCCGGAATTGCTGCTGCACGTGAGCCGACCGGTGCGCTGGGACAGCGACCACGTCGTGCTGCTGGACGACGAGACGCGGCAGATTATGCTGGAGGTAGTGCGCGCCGACGCGCTGAATAAAGTGGCTATCGCGATGGACTATTTCGACGCGTCGATCAACCGAGTCGCGGCGTGGGTCATCGGCGCGCGGAACACGCGCAAGGCGCTGCTGGCCGCGCTGCTGGAGCCGGCGGATAGACTCAAGGCGTTGGAACGGAGCGGCGACGGCGCGGGCGTGCTGGCCGCGCGTCAGGAAGAGCTGACCATGCCGTTTGGCATAATATGGGATAGATTCTGCGAGAGGCTGGACGTTCCGCACGACCGCGCGTGGATGGACGACGTTAGATCATACGAGCGCGAGGTTCTTTCGAAGCGTTAAGCGTTAACGCGTTGGAACGTTAAAGCGTTGACGGCAGAACAATATTGTGGTATATACGTTGTGGATACGATAATAACAGGAGGATCAGATTATGGCGAAAATTTCATCGGATATGACTATCAACGAGGTAATTAAACTGGATCGCAAACTCTCGAAGATATTGCTGGAGTTCGGTATGCACTGCATCGGCTGCCCGTGCGCGATGGCCGAGACGCTGTCAGAGGCCGGAGCGGCGCACGGCATCGACGTGGAAGAGATGGTAAAGCAACTCAACGCGGCGGTGGCCTGACGACAGGGGGATTAACATGCGGGATTCAAACGGCGTTGTTAATACCAAACTCGTTACCCAGGTGGGGTTCATCGTGCGTGACATTGAGGCGGCCAAGGAGAAGTGGGCGCGGTTCCTCGGCGTGACGCCGCCGCCGACCCAAGGCGCGGGCGACTACGCGGTCACGCAGACCAAGTATATGGGCGAACCAGCGCCGGATGCGGCGGCGAAATTGGCGTTCTTCGATGTAGGGCCGGGACTGCAGCTGGAGTTGATAGAGCCGAACGAAGCGCACTCGACGTGGCACGACTACCTGGAGACGCACGGCGAAGGCCCGCATCACCTTGCGTTCCAGGTGAAGGGGATGAAGGACGCGGTCGCGGCGTGCGAGGCGTTCGGTATGAAACTGGAACAGGCGGGGGAGTACGGCGACGGCAGCGGACGGTATGCGTATCTGAACGCGCAAGACTCACTTAAAGTATTGGTGGAACTGCTGGAGAGCGACAGGGCGTAACGAGGCCTGGCTTGCGTCCGGTTTATTTTCACCATTCGAAGGGATTCCTTCCTGTCCGTCGCGGCGGAATGGCGGGAGACGGGCTGGCGGTTGCGTCGGTCCGTTTTGCGCGTCAAGCGTGAATTGACACGCTCGCGCCGGGTATGATATATTCACAGACGGGCAATATCGA
>JAITDK010000327.1 GCA_031282605.1 Oscillospiraceae bacterium | reverse complement strand
ATCCACCGACGTAAAACCGCGCCCGGAGAGCCGGAAGCGGTTTTGCGTTTATTATTAACGCTACTCAAACTCCGTCGCGATTAGCTGCGCGTTCAGCGCGATAGCGTCCTCGACCCATTTGTCGAACGTGCCGTCGCTCTTCACCCTCGCGAGGAATTCGTTGATCGCCTGCAGCAGCGTTTCGTTATCGCCCTTCTGCACCGCGACGCCGCAGCCCTTGCCGCCCGTATACGTGACGGGCACGCTGGTGATCGCAAGCTCGTCAGGGAACAGCGTGACATATGTATTCGCTACATAATCGGTCAGCAATATACCGTCCAGATACCCCAGCCTCAGATCCATCACTATCAGCGCCAGGCGATCCATCAGTATGATATTGGCGGAGGAGAATTGCTCCTCGGCGACTCCGGCCTGCAGCGAGCCTGTCATTGCGGCGAGCCTCATGCCGGCCAGATCCTCTGGCTTTGTCAGGCTATCCGCGATATCCGTCCTGGATAGCAACACCTGTTTGCCGCCGAAGTACACGTCCGAAAAATCCACTACCTCCTGCCGATCCGGCTTGATTGATAACCCGGATATTACGCAATCCATCTCTCCGTTGCGCAGCGCCGTGAGCATACCCGAGAACGACTGGTCGCGCAGCTCCAGCTCCACGCCCAGCGACTCCGCCAGCCCGCGCGCCATCTGTATCTCAAACCCCTGCGGCTCCTCAATGCCCGTCTCCGGGTTGGGGAAGTAGAATTCATACGGCGGGAAATCGATCTGCGTACCTACGACCAGCACGCCGGCTGCCTTGATTTCATCCAGTTTGTCCGCGTACGCGGGTAGGGTCAGCGATAATAGCGCGAGCGTAAGTATAGCCACTATCGTCAGCATTGAAGCGATCTTTTTCATAACTGCCTCCCGTTATAGTAATGATAAGCCGCGATGGATTCGTATCGAGCCTATGCGAAATCCCTATTAGGTATGACTGCGCCGACAGATTTAATGCATGATATACAGTTATGTTATATATTGGGCTTGACATTTATAAAAAAGCGATATATACTATCTATGTAGATAGAGTGGGCGAATGGAATCGAGGCGAACGAGATGGCGGCGTTGGGCGCGGACGTTAAAACAAATACCGCACGGACAAAGCACCGTATATTCAAGCGCGAGGACGCGCCCTTGTATGTCATGGCGTTGCCGGGCGCAGCGGCGCTGATTGTGTTTGCGTACCTGCCGATGCTGGGACTAATGATCGCGTTTCAGGATTTCAACGTGGGCAAGGGGATATTCGGCAGTTCGTTCGTCGGTCTGGCCAATTTTAAGTTCCTGTTCTCCACAACGGACGCCTATACCATCACGCGCAACACAGTGCTGTACAACCTGGCGTTCATTATCGTAAACATGATCGTCGCGGTCGCGCTCGCGCTGATGCTGTCAGAACTTCTGTCGCATAAAACCGCGAAAGCCCTGCAGACCGTATACATGCTGCCATACTTCCTGTCATGGGCGGTCGTCTCGATCGTACTGATGGCGTTCATAGAGCGCGACTATGGCATGATCAACCGGGCGATGGGCACCAAGATCGATTACTACCGCCAGCGCGATCTATGGCCGGGGCTGCTGGTGTTCGTTAATTGCTGGAAGAACGCGGGTTACTCCACCGTACTCTACCTGGCCGTTATCTCCGGCATATCCAGCGAATACTATGAAGCCGCGGCGCTCGACGGCGCCGGCAAGCTGAAACAAGCGGTATATGTGACGCTTCCGCATCTGCGGTTCATAATCGGCGTCTCGCTGATAATGGCGATGGGCAACATATTCAGGGGCGATTTCGGGCTGTTCTTTTCCGTAACGCGGGACACGGGACGGCTGTACCCTGTTACGGACGTCATCGATACGTATATCTATAGAAGCCTCATTAATATAGGCAACGTGGGTATGTCCACCGCCGCGGGATTGTATCAATCCGCAGTCGGTCTGATACTCGTGCTGTTGGTCAACAAGGCGGTCACGAAAATCGACCCTGAAAGCGCTATGTTCTGATATCATATATACAGGAGGGAATGCGATGGACGCCGCTGTCAAGCCTGTTATTCCCATGCGCGAGACTGGCGTGTCGCGGTTCAACCGTATATCGCCCGTCTGGAACGTCATATTTACGACGGTACTGTGCGTAGTCTCGCTGGCGATGGTGCTGCCGATAGTTTTGGTCGCGATCGTGTCGTTCTCCAGCGAGGCGTCGGTCGCGAACGCAGGCTATTCGTTCTTCCCGATTGAATGGTCGCTTCAGGCGTACAACCATTTGGGCAAGATGGGCAGTCAGGTAATGGACTCGTTTGTTATAACGGTGTTTTACACGATAGCCGGGACGGTGATGAGCCTTTCCGTGATGAGCATGTTCGCGTTCGTTATAGCCCAGAAACGGTTCGTCGCGCGGCGGTTCTTCACGTGGCTGCTGTTTTTCACGATGCTCTTCTCCGGCGGACTGGTGCCCGGCTACATATTGAATACGCGGTATCTGAAGATCAATAACACCATTTGGGTGTTCCTGCTACCCGGTATCATCAACGCGTACAACGTGATAATACTGCGGACATTCATCATGACCACGATACCGGATTCGCTGTTTGAGGCCGCGCGGATCGACGGCGCGGGACACTTCACCGTATTCGTCAGGATCACGCTGCCGTTGTTCAAGGCGGGGCTGGCGACGATCGGATTGTTCAACGTGGTCAACCGCTGGAACGATTGGTTCATTGGAATGCTCTATATCATCAATCCGAAGCTCGTGCCACTGCAGACGATGCTCCAAAAGATGCAGATGTCCATCGAATTCCTGAAATCCAACTCCGGCATAGCGGGCACGCCGGACGGCGTCGCGCTGCTCAAGCAGCTGCCCGACCAAAACCTGCGCATGGCGTGCACGCTGATTATCGTGCTGCCCATGCTGGTCACGTATCCGTTTTTCCAGCGTTACTTCGTTCACGGGTTAACGCTGGGCGGCATAAAGGAATAGAGGAGGATTACCATACCATGAAGAAATGTATTCCCTTGATGCTGGCGCTGGCGTTGATGCTGACGCTGTGCGCGCCTGCGGCCACTACTGCCGAGGAAACGCCGTACGCGAAGATCGACTGGTACATCGGCTTGACCCCCGCCAAGGATCTAGCCACCGCGAACGACGCGCTCAATGAATACCTCAAGGAAAAGATCAATACTGAAGTTAACATCATATTCCTTGAGACCAAGGAATGGGAGCAGCGCATGGGCACGATGCTGGCGTCCGGACAGGATCTGGGCATCGTAGGCTTTGGCTCGCAGTCCAAGTCGGATTACGTTATTGAGTCTCGGCGCGGTTCGTTCTATCCGCTGGACGAGCTGCTCGACACCGTCGGCACGGGCACGAAGGCGCTGTTCAGCGATGGCATGTGGAACGCGATGAAGATCAACGGCCACATCTACGGCATCCCGACGCTGAAGGACAACGGATACTACATTTCGATGATCTATAACGATACGATGGCGCAGGAACTGGGTATCGACCCGATGCAGGGCGAGTATCACAGCTTCCGCGACTTGGAGCCGCTGCTGCGCGAAGCCAAGGAAAAGCGCGACGCCGCGCATCCGGAATGGGCCGACCAGCCTGTGCTGTGGAGCAACAACCGGATCGAGCCATATAACTTCGCGTTTGAAATCTATCTAAACGAGAACTATGTTGCGGTCTGCAATATTGACGGGATCATGGACATAGAAGGCTACGATCCCGAGACCGTGTTCAACTTCTATGAGACGCCCGAGTACCTCGATTTCTGCCTGCAGCAGCAGCGCATGGTCGAGGACGGCATAATGGCGTACGATTACACCGACCATACCGACTGGCAGAAGGACGGCTCGATGTTCGCGAGCACGGGCTGGGGCTATCTGTACATGCAGGAGCATCTGTACAGTGATCAGTTCGTTACCAAGATGCGCATGAGCGATCATATCTGGACCGCGACGGATAACCTGCACTCGGCGGGCACGGCCATCTCCGCCAATTGCGCGAACCCCGTCAACGCTATGAAGGTGCTGGAACTGGTCAACACCGATCCGTTCGTGGCGACGATGCTGCGCTTCGGCGTCGAGGGTATTCACTGGACCCGCGACGAGGAAGGCAAGATGACGTTCAAAGGCACCACGAACGAGGATCCGGGCAACCGCGCGTACTACTACTGGTATATGGCGCCCGCCGGCAACCTGACTATCGTCAACGCGCCGGAAGAACTCGTCGGGCCGGACAACCTGCTGATGAAACAAATGGTCGAGTACAACCAAAAGGCTCTGCTGCCTCCGCACATGGGCTTCGTGTTCGATCCCTCGCCGGTGGCGAACCAAGTCGCCGCGGTATCCAGCGTCGTGCAGGAATATCAGAAGGAATTGACGAACGGCCAATCCGGCAGCCAGGATGAGGTTATTGAGGTGGTCGAAGAATTCCGCGCGAAACTGGTACAGAACGGCTCCGAGGTGATAGTCGCCGAGGTGCAGCGCCAGATCGATGAATGGAAGGCTGCGCAATAACGGGATATAAGCGGCGTCTCTGACGCGCGACGGGGCGGTTTGATGCAAACCGCCCCGTTTCATGTCGAAAAAATACAAAACCGGCTTGTAACAGTTTGCCAAATGCTGTATAATACTCCCGGGCGGGGAGAATCCTACGCGGGCTAATTGCTGCCTCCTGAATGCCAAGGATTTGTCCATGGTTGAAGGGAGGGGATGCCTTATGAAGGTTCATGAAGGCATCTCTCTTCTGCTGGATATAGTGATGCTAGCCATCGAGCTGGCAAAGCTGTTCAGCATGAGAAAGAAGAGGAAACAGTAAAACAAGACCGCCGTAGGTGTCCAACCTACAGCGGTTAATCAGTGTACATAAGCTGCGTGGCAGCAATCGCGTAGAGTGAACTCTCCCTGCCTTCTATTATACTCAAACGCCGCGGAAAATCAACACCATTTTTTTCATTCCCGTGGGCATATTATCACTATCAACACAAGGCGGGGCAGGCATGATACTATGTTTTGACGGCGGCGGCAGCAAATGCCGCACGGCGCTCGCGGATGACGATTTCAACCTGATCGGCGAGGGTAAAAGCCTGGGCGTCAACGTCAACCACACCCCGTTCGCGGAGGCGGTCGACAACATGCGCAGCTGCCTCGATCAGACCATGCGCGGCGTCAGCCGCCCCGTCATAAACGCGCTATACATCACCATTGTCGGCCCCGTCGAGGAACTGCTGAAGCTCCTCGCGCCGTACCGCGATCATGAACGGCAGAATACGTTTATGCTGGGAGAACCGCAAGCAGGTCTTTGGGCCGGGGCGCTGCGCCCGGGCGGGTTCGTCGCGCTGTCAGGTACGGGATCGGATGTGTTCTACGTAGCGGAAGACGAGAAGCGCGGTGCGAGCCTGGGCGGTTGGGGTTTGCTGCTGGGCGACGAGGGCAGCGGCGCCTGGATAGGGCAGCAGGCGTATAGGGCGGCGGTGCGCGGCATGGCAGGGTTCGGCCCGAGGACGCGACTGGTCGAAGCCGCCATGGATACGCTGCATACCAGTGATATATGGGAGATCGTCCGGCTCATGTACGCCGCTCCGTCATATGTGCGGTTTTTCGGCGCGTTCGTTCCGGCGGCGGCGCAAGCGGCGCGCGACGGCGACGAGGTCGCCCGACAGTTGTTCCAAGACGCGGGCGAGCATATGTCGAATTATTTCCTCGAACTGTACAAACGCGTGCAGCCAGCTGACGGCGAGCGGTTCTGCGTACTCAGCGGCGGCGCGTGGAAGGCGCATCCAGACATGTTCGATACGTTCAGGCGGCGGTTGAATGTCGGCGCGCCGGGGTTGGATGTGCGCTGGCCTTACTTCGAACCGGTGCTGGCGGGTATATCGCGGGAACTGGCGCTGCGTCATCCGGATTGGGACGAAGCGCGTCGTTTGGAATTCTTGACGCGGAGGTATCCTGGGTATAGAATTAACGGCGTGTAAACGGCGGCGGTAATACGGAATAACGATAGGCGGGTGATTGCATGGATTACATAAGCGAATATATCGACCACGTAACGTCGATCCTTCAGAACGCGAAGGTCGCCCAGCACGACGCGCTGCTGCGCGGCGCCGAGTTGCTGCGCGATGTCACACTGGCGGGCGGGAACATATTCGCGTTCGGCTGCAGCCACGCGGGCTTGCTCGCGCTGGAGCTTTACTACCGCACGGGCGGCATGGCCAACATAAACCCGATTCGCGCGCCGGGGCTGAACCTGGACGTAGATCCCGCGACATTCACCAGCCAGATTGAACGCCTGGAGAAATACGGCGGCTACATCATAGACGCGTCGCCGCTCAAAGCCGGCGACGTGATAATCGTTCACTCCGTCTCCGGTCGGAACACAGTGACCGTAGACGTCGCCATGCGCGCGAGAGAGAAGGGCGCTAAGGTTATCGCGCTGACCAACATGACGACGACTACGCAGGTGTCCTCGCGCCATCCCTCCGGCAAGAGCCTGTACCAGTGCGCCGACATAGTGATCGATAACTGCGGCGACTTCGGCGACTCGTCCATCCCGGTGCCCGGCATACCGGAGAAGGTCGGCCCGACGTCGACGGCGGTCGGCGCGGCGCTGCTGTACGCGGTCGTCGTGCAGGCCTCCGCGCTGATTGCGCAGACCGGCGTGATACCGCCCGTGTTCGTCTCGGCAAATGTCGAGGGCGGGGACGCGCATAACGCGGCTATGCTGAAGACGTATAAGGAACACATATTCTATATGGGACATTAACGCTTCACAAAACAAACTATCGGGAGGATTACTCAATGCTGCTAGACCGATATCAGGAGGCCGTACACAGCCTGTTCAAGAAGGTAGAGGACACCCAGCGCGGAGCGATTATAGAGGCGGGCAAGCTTGTCGCCGATACCGTCGCAAGCGGCGGAGCGGTCTACCTGTCCTCCATCTGTCACAAGATAGAGCACGATCTGCTCTACCGGGGCGGCGGGCCGATATTCTATAAAAAGTTCGACTATAAGCTGGACTTGGACAACCAGGCGCGCGACCGTGACCGCTCAAGCGTCGACACCAGCATCGAGGGATTGGGCATGTACGCGCTGAAGGCGTCAAAGGCGCTGCCGGGCGACGTAATCGTGCTCTCTTCCGTATCGGGACGCACGCCGAAGGTGGTCGATCTGGCGTGGGAAGCAAAGAAGTTTGGCATGAAAGTGATAGCGTTCACGTCGATGGAGTACGCGCGCGCGGTCGAGCCGGTGCACTCCAGCGGCAAGAAGCTCTACGAGATGGCCGACATCGTGTTGGATAACTGCGCGCCCGCCGCGGAGGCCATGCTGGAGGTCGAGGGTATAGAGGCGCGCTATGCCGCCGCGTCGGGCATAGCCTCCGACTATATACTGTGGAGCATGACGTCCGTCGCCATTGAGGAACTGCTCGCGAAGGGGATCGTTCCAGGCATCCTCAAGAGCGCGAATTTCCCCGGCGGCAATGATTATAACAAGACCGTCGTCGAGCCAAACTATACCAAGACGGGTTATTAATACCACAATAGCGGCGGAACGACGATAGAACGGTAAAAGAACGACCGCAGGATAGAAGGTAACTTAATTATGACGGAACTGCTGTACGAAACCCTCGTCATCCCATCCGCGTCGCTGGGCAAGGAGAATCCGCTGCCCGATCTCAAGTCCAAGCAGGACGCGCACGCCTCGATCGAGACGGACGAGACCATCTCCGCCGATGAGTCGCGCTATATGGGTTGGGGCCGCGTCAACGGCATTCTGCCCTACACGCTGCTAGACGGATATAACCGCAGGAAGGAACCGTCGAACCGCAAGGCGATTATACTGCGCAACGATTATATTGAGGCGACGTTTATACCGCAGTGGGGCGGGAGGCTCTGGTCGCTCGTGGATCGTACGACGGGCAGGGAACTGCTGCACCGCAACCCGGTGTTCCAGCCGTGCAACCTGGCTTTACGCAACGCGTGGATCTCCGGGGGCGTCGAATGGAACTGCGGCATTATCGGTCACACGCCATATACGGTGTCGCCCGTGTTCGCCGAGGCGATAGAGCCTGAGAACGGCGCGCCCATTCTGCGCATGTATCAGTATGAACGCGTGCGCGACATCGTCTACCGCATTGAGGCGGTATTACCGAACGAATCGCGCCAGCTATTCATCCATGTGAGGATCGACAACGCCAGCGACCGCGACACCGCCGTTTATTGGTGGAGCAATATCGCGGTTGACGAGCGTCCCGATACGCGGGTGATCGTCCCGGCGGATCGGGCGTACCGGTTCGACTACACCAAGAAATTGAGCAAGGTGCCTGTACCCCATTACGGCGATCTGGACGCCAGCCGTCCGGCGTCGCTGCCTCACGCGATGGATTTCTTCTATGACATACCGGAGGGTCGGCGACGCTGGATAGCGGCGGTCGGCGGCGACGGTTATGGCTTGGCGCAAACCTCGACCGATACGCTGCAGGGTCGCAAGCTGTTCGTCTGGGGTCAGAACGCAGGCGGTAAGCGTTGGCAGGAATTCTTGTCCGTAGAGGGCAGCCGTTACCTGGAGATACAGGCGGGACTGGCTCATACCCAGCTGGAACACCTCCCACTGGAAGGCAACGGCCGCCGTGAGTGGACGGAGGCCTATGGCCCGATTCAGATCGACCAGGAGATCGCGCGCGGCGACGACTGGCACGCAATGACCAAGGCCGTCGAAGACGCGTTGGAAACCGCTCTGCCGCGTACGCGCGTCGAGGCGACGCATGAAGCGCTCGCCGAGGGGCTGCCAGGGCAGCGCGGTAAACTGGTTCAGAAGGGCGGCGGATGGGGTTCGCTGGAGCAGGTATTGAGGTGGTCGGACTTCCACGCGAACGGCCTGCGATTCCTGGCCGACTCCATGACGGCGGAACAGCGTGAATGGCAGGATCTAGTGATGCTCGGCGCGCTGCCCAACCGCGACATTCTCAACCCGCCGACGGCGTACCAGGTCAGCGATCAGTGGCTGGAGAGGCTGAACGCGTCGGTAGAGACCGGGTCGGGCGATCACTGGTTCGCGCGATACCATCTAGGCGTGATGTACGCGTATCGGTTCGATAACGAAAGAGCGGAATCGGAGTTCAAGCGTTCGATGGAGCGCACACCCAATCCGTGGGCGGCGCGCTGTTTGGCCGTGCTGCGATCACGTGCGGGCGACGTTCAAGGCGCGGCCGATCTAATGCTGGAGGCGCTGAAACTGGCCGGCTCAAGCCCGAGCAAGCCGCTGGTCATCGAGACGCTTACCGCGCTAAACGAGGCCGGGCGCTACGCCGATACAAACCGCGCGGCTCAATCGCTGCCGAAAGCCGTCGCGTCGCTGGGTCGCGTGAAGATACTCCGGATTAAAGCCTTGCTCGAGCTGGGCGAGACCGCCGAGGCCGAACGCGTACTGCGCGGTAACATCGAGCTGACCGACGTCCGCGAGGGCGAGATATCGCTGTCCGATCTGTGGAAGCGTTTGTGCGAGGCGAAGGGCGTTACGCTAGAGGAGAATCCGATACCGGCGCGGCTGGACTTTCGCATGAGAAACGAGTAAAATAGTAAATGCGCTATCGAAGATGTGGCTCAACTTGATAGTTGGGCCATTGTTTGATTTAATAATTAATTTATTCATCTGGGGGGTCATCGTTTATGCCAAGGACTGCACCCAAACGTATCGCCGCGACCGTTCTTAACGCGCTCAAGGGCGGCGTTGTTCCGCGCGTCGGACTCGAGTACATCGCCGTCGGTCGCGCGCGGGAGATCGACGCCTTACTCAAGGATACGGAGATCATCCAGGACGGCGGCGCGGCGTGCCGCTTCGTCGTCGGCCGATACGGCAGCGGCAAGTCTTTCCTGCTCCAAACCCTGCGCAACTACGCGATGGAGCGGGGTTTCGTTGTGGCCGACGCCGACCTTTCCCCCGAGCGCCGGCTAAGCGGTACGCAGGGACAAGGCGTCGCCACATACCGCGAATTGATGCGCAACATCTCCGTCCGCGTCAGTCCCGACGGCGGCGCGCTGTCCATGATACTGGAGAAATGGATCTCCGGCATCCAGCAATCCGTGGCGGAAGAAGAGGGTATCGGCGAAGACCAGGGTTACGCGTTCGAATCGCGCGTGCGCAAGCGCATCATGTCCGTCGGCTCCGAACTGGAGGGCATGGTCAACGGCTACGACTTCGCGAAGGTGATTCTGCTGTATTGGCAGGCTTACCGCGACGGCGATGATCACACTCAATCCAACGCGCTGCGCTGGCTTCGCGGCGAATACACATCGAAGATGGAGATACGCCACGACCTGAACGTGCGCACCATCATCGACGACGAGAATTGGTACGAGGCGCTGAAACTGTTCTCCGCGTTCTTGGTTCGCGCGGGATACAAGGGGCTGCTGGTCTTGATCGACGAGGTGGTCAACCTGTTCCGCATCCCGTTCCGCGTCACGCGTCAATACAATTATGAGAAACTGCTGTCGATGTACAACGACGCGCTGCAGGGCAAGGCCTCCCACCTCGGGCTGATATTCGTCATAACCCCGCAAGCGCTGGAGGATACCGAACGCGGCATATTCAGCTATGAGGCGCTGCGCTCGCGCCTGACCGAAGGACAGTTCGCCGATTCGGAGGCGCGCGATCTGCTCGCGCCGATCATACGCATCAGCCCGCTGTCGTTTGAGGAAATGTACGTATTGATGGAGAAATTAGCGCGGCTGCACATGGATCTTTATGGCTATGAGCGCGAGATCACGCAGGACGAGTATATCACTTTCTTAAAAGCGGAGTATGAACGTATCGGCGCGACGACCCACATCACGCCGCGCTCAGTCATCCGCGATTTCGTCGAGATACTCAACCGGCTCTACCAATATCCCGAGCAGACCGTCGCCGACATCGTCGCCGCTAAGGACGCGCAGTTCACGGTCGACGACGAGGCGCCGGACGACGTGGATGGATTCGCCAATTTCACGGTATGACAGGCGACGATCCATAATGAGCAATGATGAGCGATGATGAGTAACGATGAGTAATGATGAGTAATGATCCGTTCTACCGTCTCGCTCCAGCCGTGCAGGAATTCATCCTGCGCAGCGGGTGGAGTGCGCTGCGCGCGGTTCAGTCCGCCGCCATCGGCATAATACTTGACACCGACGATAATCTGCTGCTCGCGACCGGCACCGCCTCCGGCAAGACCGAGGCGGCGTTCATGCCTGCCGTTACATCGTTGCTCAATAAGCCGGCGCGCTCCATCGGCATACTGTATATCTCCCCGTTGAAGGCGCTGATCAACGATCAATTCGACCGTATCGGCTCGCTGCTGTCCGAAACGAATATTCCCATATGCAAGTGGCACGGCGACGCGTCCGAGTCGCGCAAGCGGCGCGTAGTCGGCATTCCGCGCGGCGTGCTGCAGATCACGCCCGAATCGCTGGAGGGATTGATTGATCGCGGCGGTTCGGTCGGACGCGCGAACGACTGCGCGCGGATGTTCGCCGACCTGCGCTTCGTCATAATCGACGAGGTTCACGCGTTCATGAACGGGCCGCGCGGCATACAGACGCTGTGCCTGCTGGAACGGCTGCAGCGTTTGATCGGTCACATTCCGCGCAGGATAGGACTGTCGGCCACACTGGGCGATACCGCCCCCGCCGAACGTTGGCTCAGCATGGGTACGGACAGACGATGCGTCACGCCGCGCGCGGAGGACGCCGCGAAGAGGATCAGGCTGGCCATGTTTGAGTATGAACAGGAGGAGGAGCCGGCGTCCTTTACGACGGACGGCGAACCTGATCAACCCGCGCAGCGCATGCTGAACGTCCGGCCCACGCAGTTCTACGAGGATCTCTACCGCTTCACGCTGGGCAAGAAGGCCATCATATTCGCGCGTTCACGCGCCGACGTCGAGGCGGCGGCGCTAAACCTGCGCAGCGTCGCGAAGTCCCACGGCACGCCCGATATATATCGCGCGCATCACGGCAGCATATCCGCGTCGCTGCGCGAACAAACCGAGCGCGAGTTGAAGGCCAGCGAGGGCGGCATGGTGGTCGCCGCGACGATCACGCTGGAATTGGGTATAGACATAGGTGAGCTGGACATGGTCGCGCAGTTGGACGCGCCGTCGACCGTGTCGGCGTTCGTGCAGCGGCTTGGGCGATGCGGCCGCAAGGGACAGCGCGCGGAGCTGATGTTCTTTCTGACGGGGCGGCTGGATATGCTGCCGCTTATAGGCGGAGATTACAGCCGTGTCACTTATAGTTCAGGCGGCTATATCCACGGCGGGTTTGATTGGTCGCTGCTGCGATCGATAGCGTCGGTTCAGTTGTACGTTACCGAGAAGTGGGTTGAGCCGCCCGACCTGCCCGAGGCTCCGTATGCCCTGCTGTATCACCAGACTATGGCGCATCTGCTGAGTTTCGGAGCGTGCGAGCCTGCCGCGCTGGCGCGCGCCGCGCTCACCCTTGCGCCGTTCGCGGGGATCACGCGGTCTGCGTATCAAACGCTGCTGCGCCACTTGATCGACATCAACCACCTCGCTCGCACCGAGGAAGGGCTGCTGATGATCGGCGCCGCGGCGGAACCGATTGTGTCGACATACCGATTCTGCGCGGTGTTCGAGTCTCCGGAGGAATACGACGTGCAGTTTCATGGGCGGTCGATCGGCTCGGTGTACAGCGCGCCGCCCGTCGGTTCAAGGATCGTGCTGGCTGGCAAGGTGTGGGAGTGTGTCAAGGCGTTGGAAAACCGCAAGGTTGTGATCGTTGACGAGGGCGCGGGTTCCGGCACGGCGTCCTGGCGCAATCCTGTGCGAGTGCCCGTTCACGATCGCGTCGCCGCGATGATGCGGGATGTGCTGGCCTCAGATACCGTTTATCCCTACCTGGATGAAGCGGCGGTCGATCGCCTGACCGCGATGCGCCGTGACGCGAGGCGGATCGGTATGCTGCGCCCCGAGTTGATTCCGATTGATCATAATCATTATATACTCTGTCCGTGGGCGGGTACGCGCCGGCTGTCCACGCTGGCGCTGGCGTTAGAGTCCGAGGGCGTCGTCGTGGAGATACAGCCCGGTGGGTTTGATCCGGTGTACCTGGCGATGGAGTTTTCCGGCGAGCGGGCGGAGTTGGGTAGAATAGTCCGGCGAGTCGGATCCGAGCCAGTTGATCTGGAGATGCTGCCGCTCAACGAGACGCACGTTATCCCCGCAAAATATAACGAATACATCCCGCTAGACCTGCTCCACGAACAGTACCGACGGGACGCGCTGTGGCGGGGTTAGGCTCCGTTGCCGCCACGGCGACAGGGGTTAACCCGGCGGCGTTGAAGAGTCCTCCTCCCAAACCCCGATATCGCTCCCCATCAACACAGCGGGCTGAACGGCGCGTTCCCCAAACCGTCCCCTAATGCCGTCAATCGCCCGCTCCAAACGCTCGGCGCGCTCTGACTTGGGGCGCAAGGGCTCGTCAAACATGGAGAGTTGTTCGACCTGGGCGCAGGATGAGGCGGGGGTCAGGTTCCCGGCGGTAATGGTCAGCGTGCGGATGGGCTTCGCGCGCGGCCAGTGTTTCGCAATCAGCGTTAACGCGGTTTCGCCGACGTCGGCGGCAAGGTATGTCGGCGCGGGCAGTGAGGTCTGTCGCGTGATGGACTTGAGCGTATTGTCCTTCAACGCGACGGTCACGGTGCGGCACTTGAGATCGCGCTTGCGCAACCGCGCCGCCACCGAATCCGCCAGATAGATAACCCCCGCGCGAATATCATCGTCTCCGATCAGATCGCGCTTGAACGTGAACCCGTTGCCTATAGATTTGACCTGTTCGCTTGCGCCGGTTTCCGCGACGGGGCTGTCGTCCATCCCGTTCGCGTTATTATAAAGGGTGTCGCCCGCCTTGCCGAAGCGCTCGGTCAGCCACTTGGGGTTACTTGCCGCTAACTGTCCGATCGTGGTTATGCCGTACTTGGAGAGAGCCTCGGCGGTCTTGCGCCCGACGAAGAACAGATCGCCCACCGGCAGCGGGTATACGATCGCCCGCCAATTATCGCGGCCGATTACCGTGACCGCGTCAGGCTTCTTGTAGTCCGAGCCTAGTTTGGCGAATATCTTGTTCCACGACACGCCCACGCTGATTGTGATCCCTGTTTCCCGATGAACGCGCTCGCGAATCTCGTGGGCGCATTTTACGCCGTCTCCGCCGAACCGCAGCAGGCATCCCGTCAGATCCAGGAAGCTCTCGTCGATGCCGAACCGCTCCACCTGCGGGGTGTACTGCTCGTATATCGCGTTGACGCGTTCGCAGAACTGGCCGTAAACATCATGGCGCGGCGGAACCAGCGTCAGCTGCGGGCACTTCACCTTCGCGCTCCATACCGTTTCGGCGGTTTTGATGTCATACTTTTTTGCCAGCTCATTCTTGGCGAGTATGATCCCGTGCCGTCTGGCGGGGTCGCCAGCCACGGCCATCGGCACGCCGCGCAGTTCGGGACGAAAGGTCTCCTCGACGCTGGCGAAGAATGAGTTGCAGTCGCAGTGGAGTATTACCCGATCCGGCACGGCCTTCACCCCCCCCTCTCCCGTCCCTGTTGTGCGTCCTCTATTGAGTATTATAATATATCCAGCCTCAAGTTCATAGCATTTTGATGGACTGGGAGGTGCAGATATGCGAAAGCGTGTGATCGCGCTGGTATGTATGCTGGCGACAGGCCTGTTGATATGGAAGATGCCGGAGGCGCTGACAGGATATCCGGCTAACCGTGACGGAACTATACGGCAGCGGGGCTGGCAAGGTGTGCTGCGCGTGTGGGTATGCCAGGATTGGAGTTCCAGCGCGATGGGTTGGATAACCAAGCAGGCCGCCGCGTTCGAGAAGGCGCGAAAAGGTGTGCGCGTGAGTATACGAAAGGTGCCCAGCGGCGTATGGGAGAATGAGGACGCGGTTCTGCCGGATGTGTTGATATTCTCTCCAGGTATGGTGAGCGAGCCGCGAGGACTGCTGCAGCCCTTCGGCGGCGCGGAGGAGTTTTTGAGCGAGGCGGCGCGGTCGGGACGCTGGGCGGGGGAGCAGTACGCGCTGCCGCTCGCGCTGGGGGGGTATGCCGTGCTGATTAATGGTGTGATGTGGCCGGAGGGGGAGGCGTTGGTAGAACCCGAGCCGGTGAAGAAGCAACAGCGGTATGCGATACACTCGCCGACGGGGGGTGCGCTGGCTGCGCTGCTGGGTTGGGGTGCGGGGGTAGAGGCGGCGCGCGCGTTGAGCAGGCCGGAAGGGTTTGGGTCCGTGCAGCCGGATGGTGCGTACAGTGCGTTCGTAGGTGGGAATGTGGCGGCGTTGGTATGTACGATTGATCAGACGCGGAAATTCGGCGCGCTGGTGGCTGCTGGGAGAGGGTTTGATTATAGAGTGGAAACGCCGCTGTCGGGATTCTGTGACTTGACGCTGCTGATAGGCAAGGTGGATGGCGAGGCGGATCGAGCGCGGGACGCTGCGGTAAGTGAGTTAATATGGGCTATGACGGGCAAAACGGCGCAGGACTCGTTGTTGAACGCTGGGTTGATTCCGGTGAGGAACGATGCGGCGAAGGCTGGTGAAGCGACGCCCGTGCTCAAGGCGTTGCAGGAGCGTTATTTAACTGAACTGGCTGCGCCGAATGCGTTCGGCTGGGCAGCGGTGAAGGATGAGTTTGTAAGCCGAGCGCTGCACGCCGCACTCAAGGATGACGGCGGGTTCAGGGATGCGGTTGAGCAGGTGCGGTAAGGGTGGTATAATGGGTATAGCCCTTCACAGGGTCAAGAACGCGGCGCATCCGCGCCTTCGGGAAGGGGTCTCACGACCCCCTCCCGACCTCCCCCGGGGCTTGGAACAAGGCAACGGGGGAACGAGTTACGCTACGGAACAGACTCTCCAGGTACAACCGGCAATCCGAAGCCGGTAGATTGTGTATCACGATGGTCCAGGCGAAGCCTGGTCAGGATTCGAAAGGGCGGATA
>JAITDK010000315.1 GCA_031282605.1 Oscillospiraceae bacterium | reverse complement strand
TACGCCGGATTAGCGACTTGAGGGAGCATGGATCGGAGGAGGGAGAGCACAAAAGAGCGCAAAGGGTAGCCCGAAATATGTTCGAACTGAACAGACCGCTAGAAGAGATCGTGAGAGTAGCCGAACTGCCGCTTGACGAAGTGTTGCAGCTTAAGGCTGAATTTGCAGGAATGGCGCAGTCGTGACCAACGGCGGCATAGGGTGGCTTCACATCCTACGCCGCCAATACTTTGTGGGCTTGGTACGTAAGTATCTAGCCCAGGGCATGTCGTTGGAAGAAGCGATATCGGCGGCGAGGAGGGAGCCGCGTCCACCCCCACAAACCGCATACAATTCCATAAAACGCCGTTCGCGCACACTTTCATCCCGCGCGGCGCAAAAAATTTCGAAAAATGTATTGACAGATTGTGCCTGTAGTGTTATCCTATCCATGAAACTTCACCACAACAATTATTAGGAGGGGAAACCGTGAAAAAGTTTGAAAAGCCGGTGGTTGCGCTCAACGAAATGATGATGAGCGAATCAATCGCCTCTATCTGCTGCTATGCTGTAACCACAACAGGGGACGCTTGGGGAGTCTCGACCACAATCAAAACCGTGCTGAATGGCGGATACATTGGGAGCACGGGCGGCAGTCATTACAGTTTAACGGATAAGGTCGTGAACTTTTTGGGAGGCGTGATTCCTGCGCCGCAAGTCCATTATTCCTATTTCCAATACACGGAGCCGGACGAGGATCATTATGCGAGTAGCGATTCCGGTCCGACAGGAGCGTCCTATGGGAAGGCGGCAGGATTTTATACGGAGCATAAGGGCGTTCTGCGGTATAGTCGTAATGGCAGTGAGTTGACTTACGTCGCTTGGTATGACAAGAGTAAAGGGGATGTTATAAACGTTGCTGGCGTGGATGGCATACCTGACATAAACACTAATTATGATTATGTAAACCCAACCAGTGGTGCTCAGATCTGCGCACATGACAATAAAGATTGCCCATGGGTTAAGGAATACAATACTACTAGTGGTGATATGCACATCGGCGCCACTCAGCCTCACGCGACCGGCGGCGTAAAGTGGTGGGAACCCCACAAGGCGCAGCAGTACGCGTCCTGATCAACAACGCAACGCAATCCCCGCCCTCGCGGCGGACATGCCCCCCGGTTTTGCCGGGGGGTTCGTGTTGCGGCGGGGAACCGCCCCTCTGTCGCTGCGGCGACATCTCCCCCTGTGAGGGCGATGGGGGCTGTCGGCTGCCACGCAGCCCGAAACCCTGCCGCCCCGTCACCCCGCCCTCATCGCCTCCTTATGAGGCTCCCCTTACCCCAAAACTCTGAAAGGTATACCGAATGCACTAACGCCTGTGGACGGAGCGAATTACCCGGTTCCCAAGCGGATGGAAAAGCCTGCAAAACCAGCGCTCTTTAACGAACACCCTGGTTTCTCTTCCCCGCTTCGTACTCAGCTTGTGTGCACTTTTTCGGGCAAAATGAGTTTGGGGCAAGGGGAACCCTGGGGGTAGACGCCGCCGCAGCGGCAGAGGGGTTCCCCTGGCGAGGCCGGGTGGGGGATCGCAATTGAGCGTAGCCATGGCGCGCAGCGCACTTCCCGAAGGCGCCGACGCCTACGCCTCCTGCATCACGGGTTCGCGCTCCAGCGCTTCTACTATGGCAGCCTCTTCCATCGTCCGCGACGCGCCCGGTATCCTCTTTAAGTAATTCTCTATGGCCGCCTTGATCGCCTGCTCCGCCAGCATCGAGCAATGCATCTTCACCGGCGGTAATCCCCCCAACGCCTCAGCCACAGCCTTGTTCGACAGCTTCAGCGCCTCTACAAGCGTCTTACCCTTGACCATCTCAGTGGCCATACTGCTCGTGGCGATCGCCGCGCCGCACCCGAACGTCTTGAATTTGACGTCCTCTATAACCCCGTCTTTAACCTGTAAAAACATCCGCATGATGTCGCCGCACTTCGCGTTGCCGACCGTGCCAACCCCGTTCGCGTCCTCGATCTCGCCCACGTTGCGCGGATTTATAAAGTGATCCATTACTTGCTGCGAATACATTTCCTCACCCTCCTTAACCCCGCATGAGCGCGACCGCGTCCGCGTAAAGCGGCGACATTCCGCGAAGGCGCGTCACAATCCTGGGCAGTTCATCTAAAACCCTATCTACATCAGCCTCCGTATTCCCGTCGCCCAACGTCAGCCGCAGCGAACCGTGCGCAATTTCATGCGGCAGACCTATCGCCAGCAACACATGCGACGGATCCAATGAACCTGATGTGCACGCCGACCCGCTCGAGGCCGCTATCCCGGCCAAGTCCAGCGCAATCAGCAGCGACTCACCCTCCACATATCGGATGGATATGTTGACGTTCCCTGGCAGTCTCCGCTCTCGGTCGCCATTCAGCCGCGTATCCGGAATCCTCTCCAACAGCCCGTCAATCATCCGGTTGCGCATACCCTGAACCCGCCTGGCGGTTTCTTCCATATTCGCGGCCGCCAACTCGATTGCCGCGCCCATTCCCGCGATATACGGCACGTTCTCCGTACCCGCGCGCCGTTCGCGCTCCTGCGCGCCGCCGTGCATGAACGTGTCGATTCGTGCGCCCTTCTTGATATACAACGCGCCAATCCCCTTTGGACCGTGAAACTTGTGCGCGGATAATGACAGCATGTCAACGCCCAACGCTTTTACATCCACCGGAATCGCGCCGACCGCCTGCACCGCATCGGTATGGAACAGCGCGCCGTATTCGTGCGCTATCGCGGCCAGTTCCGTAACAGGCTGTATCGTGCCGATTTCATTATTCGCCAGCATGACGCTGACGACCGTTGTGTCGGATCGGATCGCCGACGCCAGCACGGACGGCTGCACGATCCCCTGTTCCGTCACCGGCAGGTATGTAATCTCAAAGCCCTGTTTGGACAGCGCCTCGCACGTATGGAGCACAGCGTGATGCTCTACCGCGCTGGTGATTATGTGCTTACCCTTCTTGACCGATCGGGTCGCCGCGCCCTTGACCGCCCAGTTGTCGGATTCAGTGCCGCAGCCTGTGAAGTATATCTCGTCGGGCGACGCGTTCAGTACGCGCGCCAGTTTCCCGCGCGAGTCCTCTACAACCTTGCGTGTCTCGCGTCCGAAGCCGTGCACGCTCGACGGGTTGCCGTATATCTCCATAAAAAATGGTGTCATCGCGGCGACGACCTCCGGCTTTACCTGGGTGGTCGCGGCGTTATCCAGATAGATACGATCACTCATACTAACACCTCTTTGGACGCCGCCTTACTATATGACCCGCCGTCGACTCGATCGTTCGTGTCGCTAGACAGCAGCTCGGCCAGCGTCGTTTTATCTAACACATCCTGAATCGCATGGTTCAAACGTTCCCACAGCACACGCGAGGGACATAGTTCGGCGCGTGCGCACGCGTCCGGCTCACCGATACAATCCGTCAGCCGAACCGGGCCTTCAAGCGCGTGCAGCACTTCGCCTACCTGAATTTTTTCCGGCGGCAACGCCAGTTCGTACCCTCCGGCCG
>JAITDK010000215.1 GCA_031282605.1 Oscillospiraceae bacterium | reverse complement strand
AATCCGATGATCCGCTATCGTGCGCGAGGACAGACCCTCTAAGTTAAAGTAGGCGTGGTTGGTCAGGTTAACGATCGTATCTTTATCGGTCTGCGCTTCATATTGGATGGTCAGCTCGTTCGCGTCGCTCCAGGTGTAAGTGACGGCGACGCGCAGCGTTCCGGGATAATTCTCCTCGCCGTCGGGGCTGACGGTGTTAAGACGCACGCCGCCCGCGACGATCTCCGCGTCCCATATATGCTTGTCAAACCCGACCGCCCCGCCATGCAGGTGGTTGCCGTGATCGTTCTGCGCGAGACGGTATTCCACTCCGTTCAGCGTAAATCTCGCGCCGCCAATGCGGTTGCCTACGCGGCCTATGAGCGCGTTCATGTAACCGCCCGCGACGCGCATCGCAGCCACGTTGTCATAACCCAGCACAACGTCGTCAAGCTTCCCGTCGCGGTCGGGCACGTTGATGGATGTGATAGTCCCGCCCAGAGTGACGAGCGACACGCTCGCTCCAGATTCGTTGGTTATAGTGAATTGATCCACGGGCGTGCCGTCCGGCGTTTGACCGAACGGGGTTCGCTTGACTGCTGCGGTTATGGCGGGCATATATATCTCCTTCACGCCTCGCTGCGCGGATCGCGCGGCTTGTCCGGCTTGTTGTTGGGATCGATCCGTTCGATCTCCAGACGGTCGAATGTTATATGTTCAATAAAGTGATCTTGTGTGAAGTATGTCTTGCCGTTAGCGGCGTACTCGCGCTCGTGCTTGGATAAGAATATAGGGCGCGGCACATCCAGTTTACGGCATGCCTCTTCGACGGTATCCGAAATCGCCGACAAAGACACGGACGAAGCCGCCTCGTCGAGCGGCTCCGTCAAGTGGTTGGCGATGCGGTGTTTCTTGATTATTCTGCACCAGAGTTCGGCCACGGTCGGTGGTTACCTTTCAGTCTCGTAGCACGCGACGATCTCGCCCATAAACAGCGTATGGAAGTCGCGCGTGGAATACATGGTTGATACGATGTCGGCGGAGGTATTATCGGTCGTCAGATCAACCGCCGCCTTGACGACGCATTCGATCTGCCACTTACACGATTTGATCGCGGGCGCGTCGACGACGCGACCCTTGACCGCTTCAAGCCCCAGACGTTTAAACTTATCGCCGTCGCGCCCAGACCACGTCCCCGCCTGCATTCGTTCCTGCAGCAGCGCGCCCTCGTCCGGCACGCCGATAATGAACGCCTGCGCCTTCTGGATTAGCGGGTACGTGAAACGCTGCGGTCTGACGGGCACGGTAAATACGGGCTTGCCCCAGAATATGCCTGTTCCGCCCCAACCGATGGTCATCGTGTTGGGTGCGCCTCCGTCCACGCATAGGAACAGCCCCTTGGGCAGCTGCTGCTGGACGATTGGTGCGAGTTCGATTATCAGTTTCTTTTCCTTATCGGTCATTCGCTTCTCCTTTACTGGGGTCTTGGTTCGTGCCGGATCGGATTATCCGCGCCGAACTGCACCAGCGTGGTCAGTCCGTGCATGGACGTGGTGTTTACGGACGCCGCTTCGCCCAGATACTGGGTCATCCCGCGCAGTTGGCTGTCGATGGTCAGCGTCGCGTATACGCCGGTCATCAGCGCCGAAGCATCCGCGCCGAGCGACTGCAGGTGTGTCTTACCGTCCGTGCTGACGTATCGGAGCGACATTATCCCCTTGCCGTTGCGAGTCAGTTCGACGGTCGCCTTGTTCTCCTTTAGCACAGCCGACAGGAACGGTTCGCGGGCGGTTCCGTCGGCAGACGGCTTGAACAGATACAGCCGCGTGCCGTTGAGGTATACCGCATACAGCCCCGGCGCGGACTCCGCTTGAGCGAGCAGATCCATCGCCGGCATAGGATATGTATCCAAAACCGCGCCGATGCACACGGAATATTGCAGCCACTTTGACCGGAGCGCGGCAAGAGCCTTCGCGGCCTCGTCGGCCTCGCTGCTCGCGGCGCTGAAGCGGGACTCCGCCTCCGACAGTTCGACGGAGCGCTTGTTCAGATCCTCGGCGGCTTGATCGGCGAGCGTCTTAGCTGCGTCGAGCGCGGCCTTGGTACGCAGCGCAGACAGGCGCGCTTCCTCTTCGAAGGCGTCGAGTTCGGCATAGGTAAGCTGCAGCGAGTCAAGCGCGGCTTGCGCCTCGGTCAGCGCGGCTTTGGTCGTTTCGGCATTGTTCACCGCAGCGCGCGAGGCTTCGAGCGCCGCGTTATACTTGGTTTCAGCCTCGGCGGCGGTATCCTTACCGCGAGCGGCCTGTTCGGCGTACTGCGCAAGCTGCTTCGCGAACGCGGCGTGGGTGAGTTCCGCCGCGGCAAGGTCGGCCTCGGCCGTCTTGACAGCGTCGGCGTCCGGTGAATCCGTCGTCTCCGCCGCCTGATCGCGCAGTGTTTGGATACGCGCGGCGGCCAGTTCGAACGCCTCGGCCTGCTCGGCGTAGACGCTATTGGTTTCCTCGGCTATGGACTGGGCTGCGTTCAGTTCGTTCTCGGCCTTGACCAGCGCGGCGTCGGCGGTTTCCTTGTTCTTAACCGCCATATTGTAGGCGCGCTGCGCGGCTTCGTACGCGTTTTGAACGGTGCGCATGTTCTTGAGATCCGCAAGCATCGACTCGGCGTCCGACGCGGCTGAGACAGCGTCTGCTAAGGCGGCGTCCGCGTCTGTGCGCAAGGCGTCCTGCGCGGTCATCGCGGAGCGGGCTTTTTCCAGCGCGCCCGTCTCGTACTCCAGTACGCCGCGCGCCGTTTCATCGCGGCGGATTACCGCCCATTGATTATTCAAGTGTTCGGCGATCGCGCGCGCCGTTTGGGCGTCCGGGGTGGGTAGCTGATCCAGCCAGCCGCCCAATTCAGTATCCGCTAGCGCGGGCGTTAAAATCGACGCTAAGATCAGCGTCAGCGAAAGCAATACCTTTAGTATGGTTTGCGTTTTAACCCGCATATTGATCCGCCTTCCCATTCAGGCATTACGCTGCCATTGCTGACATGTCCTGACAATTCATACAACCAGTATAAGGTTTAGAGTAAACTCTGTCAACCGTTCGGCGGCGAAGTCTTGTTACTTTTTCATTGACGCCGCTTGACGGCGGCGCGCGCGTATATATAATTACGATAGGATGGGAATATCCGGGGCGAGGCGGTAAGAGTAAATGACCATTATTCAAAACGTGATATACAGCTGGACGCACTATACATTCATCCGATACGCGCTGATAGGGGTACTGTTGTTCGCGCCGATGGTGGGCGCGCTGGGCACGCTGGTGGTCAACGGACAACTGGCGTTTTTTTCTGATTCGCTGGGGCATTCCGCGCTGACGGGCATTGCGCTGGGGTTGATGCTGGGGTTGCGGACGCCGCTGTGGGCGATGCTGGCGTTCGGGGTAGTGTTCGCGGCGGGGTTATGCGTGGTTAAGTCGCGGGGGGCGGCTTCGACGGATACGACGATAGGGGTGTTTTCGTCGACGGCGATGGCGCTTGGGGTGGTGCTGCTGTCGCTAAAGGGGGAGTTCGCGAAGTATTCAAACTATCTGGTGGGCGATCTGCTGTCGATCGCGCCGTGGGATCTGCCGCCGCTGGGTGCGGCGCTGGTTCTTGTGGTTATATATTGTGTGTTGCGGTATAATAAGTTGTTGATGCTGAACGCGAATCCAGCGCTCGCGAAGAGCCGGGGGATCGCCGTGCGCGTTGTGGAGACGGGGTTCGCGTGCGTGCTAGCGCTGGTGGTTATGCTGTCGATCAGGTGGGTGGGGATATTGATGATTAACGCGATGCTGGTGATTCCAGCGGCGTGCGCGCGCAATCTGGCGCGAGATACCCGTGGGTATGTGTTAGGGGCGGTCGCGCTGGCGCTGGCGTGCGGCACCGCGGGATTGGCGTTGAGTCTGGTGATCGGCACCGCGGCGGGGGCGACGATTGTACTATTGCTGGCGGCGTGTTACGCAGCGTCGCTGGTGGTGGGCAGACGTGGGAACGGGGGCGTTTCGGGATAGGCTATCGGAACACAACTGGCGGTTCATCGGCTTCGGCCAGTCGATTGCGCTTCGATAGTCTGTTCCGTGACGCAACCCGTCCCACCGCCGGGGGAGATGCCGCCGCAGCGACAGAGGGGTTCCTCGGTAGGACGTCGGCAGGGGGATCGCAATCGAGCGTAACGTGCGGCACGCAACGCAAAGCGGGCGCGTATCCGCAGAATCCCGAAGGGATTCTTACCTTAACGTGGCGGAAAAGACGCCCCAATCCCCATGCGAGATTCTTCGAACAGACCCTAATACCTCTCCAGCCGCATTGGCCCGGCTTCCTGTCTCACTGCGGGCTGCCTCGCGTCCGACGTCTGTACTTGCGCGGGCAGGGCGGGCGCGGCTACACGCTTCATTGCGCGCTCGGCATTACGATCCTTGCGCGGCGGCCTGATCCTGCGCGTCCGCACCGTCGCCGCCGCTTCCGTGTGAGTGGGCTGAGGTTTCCGCATCGTCACATTCAGCACCAACGCTATGCCCGCCATGTTGACCGTCAGGTTTGATCCCCCGTAACTGACGAACGGCAGCGGTATCCCCATAACCGGCATCAGCCCAATGCACATCCCCACGCCTTGATATATATGAAACATCAGCATCGTCGCCACGCCGACTATAATCAGCTGCCCAAACTTGTCCTGCGTATTTGCCGCCAGTACCATCATCCTAATAACCAGCAACAAATACAGCGCCAGCAGCACGGCGCACCCTGCAAACCCCATCGTCTCGCCAATCGATGAGAATATGAAATCCGTATGATCCTCCGGCACAAAGTTCAGCGAGCTTAACGACCCGTCCTGAAACAGCCCTTGCCCCTTCAACCCGCCTGAACCAACGGCGATCTGCGCGTTGCGCTGCTGATATGTAATATCGCTCGACGCAGTCGCGGGATCGAAGAACGCCAACAACCGCGCAAATCTATACGATCCACTGCGCTGCATGAACATGATCATAATCGGCGTCATCGCGCCCGCGGTCAGCAGCACGCCTAGTATCACCCTCGCGTCAACGCCCGCTATAATGATCATCGCCAGCACAAAGAACAGTATCACGACCGCCGAACCCATCTCGCCCTCCAGCAGTATCAACCCTACCGGAACAGCGACGATCATGCCTATCCTTATGAAGTCCCCTACTCCGGCCAGCGGCTTATCCTTCTTTGACAAACGTTGCGCCAGGCGGATTATCACGGCCAGCTTGGCCAGCTCCGCCGGCTGAACCGTACGCTCCCATATCAAAGATATCCAGCCCTGCACGCCCCGAACCGAATCCGCCGTGAACGCCAGCAGCAGCAGCGCGTTCGCGCCGATGAACAGCGCGTTCGCGAACAGTCCGGTGCCAAGGAACCGATAATCGATCGCCAGCACGCCCGCCATCACGATCGGGCTGATCAGCAGGAATATCCCCTGCCACCGCCCGTAATACGATTGCGTGATCCGCGCGAACAGCGTCGTGACCTCCGGCGCGGCCGACTGCGTCACATATGTCGCAGCCGTCACCGCTATCACGCCGAATATGGCCAGCGTGTATGTCAGCACGCACAGCTGAATATCGAAATGCTGCTTGGCCAGCCTGTTTGACGTCTGCGACGCCTGGCGAGACCCCAGCAGCGCCGGTGCGCTCGACGTCATGACCAAACCTCCTTCAGCGCCGATTTCGACACGACGCCTAGCCTCAACCGCGACGGCCACGAGCGCGGCCGCAGCAGCGTCCATTCCTTTGGAACAGGCGCGCCCATCGTGCGACGGGTCAGCGCGTCCAGCTCCATAGCGACGCTTGAGCGTCCGTCCATTTCATCCAATCGCGCGCGCGCGTATGCCAGCCGCAGTCCCTCGTCCTCAAGAATAACGCCCGTCACGCGGGTATCCAGCGTCATGGCGACGATGTTCGGCTCGTACTGCAGCTCGTCGGCGATCAGCCTCATATTCACTTTGTTGATAATAAGCGACGGCGGCTGCGCGCGGTCATGACCTTCGGCGCGGAGCTTGTCTAACACCCGCTCGGCGCAGCGCATCGACCCGTCGTCAGGCGTTAGCGCTACATATGTGCGGTCGGCCAGCCGTGCCGGGAGCATCGACCACACCCCTATTCCGGTAGGCGCGTCGAACGCGATCCAGTCATACCGCGTCCTGAACGCGGCGATAACGCGCGCCCATAGATCCTCGTCGGGATGCACATCCGCGTCGAACGGCGCGGCCAGCATGTCAGGCAGCGCGCGCGCTCCGTCATGTACGACGGCGCGCAGCGGATCGCACGCGCCGGACGCCGCGTCCGCGGCGTCGAACAGCACGCGCGACTCCATCCCCAGCGCCATATCCAGCCGCCGAAACCCCGCGTTGCCGTCGATAACCAGCGCCTTACGTCCCGCGGCGGCGAGCCTAGCTCCCATCGCCGCGCACAACGTGGTCTTACCGACGCCGCCGTCTCCGGAGAGTATCGCCAGTACGTAAGCAGCCATTTGGGTCACCTCGCCAGCTCATCCGGCCCGGGTATGATCGGCAGTTCCTGTGGGACGCGGCTGTCCATGTACGCCTCGATGACGGCCTTAGCCGCCGGCGTTACCCAGCCCGCGCTCATCCCGTTGGGGACGTATACGACCACCGCGATCTCCGGCTTGTCAAACGGCGCGTACGCTACGAACCACGCGTTGTTCTCCACATCCAGCTTGCTCTTCTGCGCCGTACCCGTCTTGCCGGCTATAGGATACTTCTCATTCCATTCATTGGAGAAGTATACATTCGCCGTTCCGCCCTCGTCGACTACGCCCTCCATCCCCCGCCAGATATACTCAATGTACGGGGCGACCTCGTCGCGCAGGTCGTTCACGACCACCGGACCGTCCAACGGGTTGAGCACCTCTCCCGACGGCGATATTATCGAATCGATCAGCGACACGTCGTATACCAATCCGCCGTTTGCGATGGCGGTTACATAGCGCGCGACGGCTATCGGCGTTACCATCGTGATCGACTGCCCGATCGCGGTCATGATCGTCAGGTTCGCGCCCCACTTGATGTCGTTCAGTATGCGGTATATGTCGGACATGGTGTCGCTCAATATGACTATGTCGCGGCGCATACCCAGTTCGGTCATCAGCGTGACGCGGAAGTTGCTGATCCAATCGCTCTGATTGGTGGACGCAGCCACGTCCATCAGCGCCT
>JAITDK010000166.1 GCA_031282605.1 Oscillospiraceae bacterium | reverse complement strand
AACGCGACCTCCGTCCACAACCCATCGGAGTTAAGCACCGTCTTGGTACGGGCGGTTCGCGACATCTCTACCGGCTCAAACGGCGGATCCAACCATACGTTCGCTCCGACCGTCTCGATCCGATCGAACGCGAACAGTCGGTCAGCTTCGTCGTTGTTGGTCACACCGTTATTGGTGAATAACTTCCACTGCTCGAAATTTTCATCCCAATAACCAAACTCCATGTTGAACGTACGGTCGAACGGTTGATAATGCATCTGCGCCCGAAAGCGCTCGCGATCCGTCATCGTTCCGCGCCACTTCTCGCGGATGGGGGTAATCACCTTCATAAACTCACCCTCTCCATTCGTTTCCGGTAGCCTTCAACCTCCGGCGCGTTTCCGAACACCCAGTGCCCTGGTTCGATCTCGACCATCTCAGGTTTGAATTTTGCATAATCATGCATGTTGGGGTCGTACACCTCAAGACGTTTTGTCTTTTCCACAACCGGATTCGGAACGGGTACCGCCGATATAAGTGCGCGCGTATATGGATGCAGTGGGTTTTCAAACAACCGTTCGGTGTTTGCCAGTTCCACGATAATCCCTTGCCGGATTACCGCGATACGGTCTGTGATGAAGCGCATCACGGACAAGTCATGCGCGATGAATAGGTACGTCAGCCCGCGTTCCTTCTGCAGGCGGCTCATCAGGTTCAACACCTGCGCGCGGATCGACACGTCCAGCGCGGAGATCGGCTCGTCCGCTATGATGAACGACGGGTTCATGATCAGCGCGCGCGCGATACCTATGCGCTGTCTCTGCCCGCCGCTGAACTCATGCGGGAATCGGCTGGCAAACTCTGGCAGCAAGCCTACGTCCAGCAATGCCTTATGCACCGCGTCCTGCCGCTGCGCCGCCGTTAAATGCCGGTTAAGGTTCGTCAACCCTTCCGCGACGATGTAGTCCACCTTCGCGCGCTCGTTCAGCGACGCCATCGGATCCTGGAATATCATCTGGATGTTACGCACGACCCCGCCGTCCGTCTTGCGCTTCACCCGGCCGCTGATCCGCTCGCCGCGGAATAGCACCTCGCCGCCGGAGATGGGGTTCACGCGAATTATCGCGCGTCCGATGGTTGTTTTACCCGATCCTGACTCCCCCGCCAGGCCGAACGTCTCGCCTTTGTACACGTCAAACGACACGCCGCGCACAGCCTCGAACCGTCTTCGCCCCGCGCCGAACGTCACGCGCATACCGCGCACAGACAGCAAGGTCTCGCGTTCCTTTTGACGAACGGTTGTTACGACGTTGGCAGCCGCGCTTGACGACGGTCTCGTTATTGCTGTGCTCATGTTACCTCCTTGCGGAATCGCCCGCGAACGCTCCGCGATCAAACAGCGTGCGAATCGATCGCACCGCCGACGGCGGTTCAACCGTCGGCGCGCGCGTATCCAGCAGCCAGGTCCGCGCCCGATGCGTCAGGCTGACCGCAGCGTACGGCGGCCTATGCTGAAAGTCGATCGCCAGCGCCCATGGGTTCCGCGGCGCGAACGCGTCGCCGCGTATTGGTTGGAATAAATTGGGAGGCGTGCCCTGTATCGCGTACAAATCCTGCTTCTTCGTACCCAGCTGCGGCAGTGATGATAACAACGCCCAGGTGTACGGATGCCTAGGATCGAAGAATACTTCCTCGCATGTACCCAACTCGACGATGTCTCCGGCGTACATCACGGCAATGCGATCCGCGACGTTTGCGACTACGCCCAGGTCGTGGGTTATGTATATCAGCGTCAGGCCATACTTTTCCTTGAGATCGTGGATTAACTTGAGTATCTGTGCCTGTATCGTCACATCCAGCGCAGTCGTCGGCTCATCGCATATGAGTATTTTCGGGTTGCACGCCAACGCTATCGCGATCACCACGCGCTGCCGCATCCCGCCGGAGAACTCGTGCGGGTATTGCCGGGAGCGTTTATCCGTGTCCGGAATGCCAACGTCGGCCAACAGTTCCAGCATCCGCTTCCTCGCGGCGCTTCCGCGCAACTGTTGGTTGTACTTGAGCGCCTCTTCAATCTGCCAGCCGATTGTTTTGAGCGGGTTTAGGCTGGTCATCGGATCCTGCATCACCATCGCCACATGTTTGCCGCGAATGCGCGACCAGTCCTTCTCGCTTTTGAACGCCGCCAGATTCATGCCTTCATACATGATGCCGCCGCTGTCAACCCATCCGTTTGGGTCGAGCAATCCGCATAGGTTCTTCATCAGGACGCTCTTACCCGCGCCTGACTCGCCAACGATCGCCAGCGTCTCGTGTTTCACTATGTCCAGCGATATCCCGCGTATCGCGTGCAAAACCTGTCCGCGCAGCCGGAACTTCACATGCAGATCGACGATTGATAATACAACGTCTGGCGTGGTCGAGTCCGCCGGTCTGGCGGCAAATTCTTCGTTAAACACTATAGCTTGCCGCCTCCCTACCTATGGTTCTTGGGATCCGCCGCATCCGCGAACGCGTTGCCTGTCAGATAGAAACATATCGTCAGCAACGACAGTACAATCGCCGGAAATATTAGTTGATATCTTAGTGACGGCGACATCATTAATATGCGACCGGCGTTGATCAGGTTGCCCAGCGACGGGGTCTCGATCGGCACGCCCAACCCGATGTACGTCAGGAATACCTCCATGTCGATGGCGTACGGGATTGACAGCGCGATGCGCAGCATGATCACCGATACCATCTGCGGCAGCAGGTTGCGCATAATGACGCGCCACAGCCTCGTGCCCAGGCAGCGCGACGCGATGTTGAAATCCTGGTCGCGGATGATCAGCGTCAGGTTGCGGATAAACCGCGCCAGCACGATCCAGCTGGTAAACGACATAGCGAGTATGATCGTCCGCACGCTGGGCCGAAGTATGTATGACGCCAGAATCAACACGATCGTCGTCGGTATGTTGTTAAGAATATTATATATCTCGGTGAACAGAAAGTCCAGCTTGCGTACGTATCCCCACAACACGCCCATCAGTATGCCTATCAAGGCCTGGATGACGGCCACGGTCAATCCGATAAATAGACTGGTGCGCGTCCCCGACCATATGCGCGCCCAAAGATCTTGCCCGATCGAGTTCGTACCGAACCAGAATTCCTCTCCCGGCGCGCGGTTGATAATCTGCATACCGGTTGACGGATCGTTGTGGATCAGGTTCGGGTCGGATTGTCCTGGCAGAAACGGTTGTATAAATGTAAACGCAACTATTATGGCTACAATCAACAGCGCCACAACGGCGCCGCGATTCGCCAGGAACATCCTCAGCGTGCTGCCCCAATATGAGTAGTGGGAGTAACCCGTCCGCTCCGCTTCCCTTGCGTCGCTGGGCGCGGCCGTGAACGCGGCGTTCGGAAGTGCGGCGATCTGTTCGACCGTCAGGTCGTCCGGCGCGTCGTCATATAAATAGGAAGAAACCGCTTCGGCGCCGTTTGCAGCGGCGCTCAACGCAGCGTCATGGATCGTGTTTTTGATCGCCAGAGCTACGTCGTCGCCCGCGCGTTCGACCCTTCGCTGACCAAATGAAAACCGCGACATCAGCGCGCCTCCGATTTCTTGGTCAGGCTGATGCGCGGATCTACCAGCGCCATCGCCATATCGCCCAGCAGCAGTCCGACGATAGTCAGCACCGCGAAGATTATTACCAACGCTTGCACCATCGTGTTATCCTGCCTCTTTATGACGTCCACCATAAGCCCGCCCATGCCGGGGATTGAGTACAACGATTCAACGTATATGGATCCGGCGAGGGTTAACAACAACGAGTTTGGTATCAGCTGTACGATGGGCACGACCGCGTTGCGGAACACGTGCCTGAACCAGACGGCCATAGCGGGCACGCCCTTAACCCGCGCTAGTTTTATGTACTCCTTGTTGGCTTCATCGACGGTGTATCGGCGCATCCACATCGCAAAGTATGCCACCGACGGCATCGACAAGGATATCACGGGCAGTATCATCGTCTGCCATTTATCAGGGTTATACAGCAAACTGATGTTTAACGCCTGAGTTCCATACAACTGCAGAAACAGGTAATATATGGCGGAAGGTACCGCTTGCATAAATACTATATAAACCGTACCCATCCGATCCCACGCGCCACCCTTGCGCCGCGCCATCAGCACGCCGAGCGCCAACCCAATCGGGATGCTTACGCCCACCGCGATCAGCCCGAACCTCAATGAGAACGGCGCCTTCTGCGCGATGATACGCATGATCGGATAGTTCTGCCTATATCTGGTAGAAATACCTAAATTGCCCCTCACGAGCTGCCCAAAGAAGTTGATCAGCTGCACCGGAAGCGGATCGAGCAAGCCGAGTTTCCTCAAGCCGTTCTCAACCTGGATAGGCGTCATCTTGTCGAACGCCGCAAAGTACCCTTCGACGGGCATCTGCCTGAGCAGTACGAATACTACAATAATGATCAGGCACAGGCTGATGAGCGCGCGGCCCAGCCGCTTGACGATATATAGTGCCACTGATGACCTCATAATGACCGTCGATTAATAATAACCCTGTAGAGGCGGTTTAATACAGCCGCCCCTACTCAGATCACTGGGCAATCATTGCCAGCGATTACTTCAGCGACGCCTCGCGCTCGACAGCCCAATCCGTGTACAGCGCCAAGAACTGCGCTTCCGTAAGCGGCGACTCCAGTACATGGCCGCCCTTCCACAATCTATCGGCGTTATGTACCAACTCAAACGGGTTGTACTTCGCGACAAAGTATCCTTCGGTGTCCGTGCAGAACGGGATGACCAGCGCGTGGTTAAGCAGGAACGCCTCGGCCTTCGCGAACTTCTCGTACCGCTCCTCACTCTTGAGCATAACGTTTTGCGCGTCGGTCAGCAGCGCCAGGTATTCCTCATATAGCGCGGCCACGCTCGGGCTTTTCGCCTTGTCGATGAACGTCCAGGTGTTTTCTGGGCGGAACGCCAACGTCCAGTTGTCAGGGTCGTCCGCCGACGCACCGTTGTTCAGCTTCATGAAGCCGTAGTCGCCGCTGCGCCGCACAGCCGCCAGGAAGCCTGTCGTCGGTCCTGCCTGGATGATGCATTCGATATAGTCCGCACCCAGCAGATCGGTGAGCTGCTGCTTGACCACCTGAACCTCTTGTTCCCACGAGGTGAGCGTTGGGTTATACTGCATATACAGCTTGATCGGCAGCTTCACGCCGGCGGCGGTCAACTCCTCGACGGCCTTCGCCTTGTACTCCAGCGCCTTCTGCTCGTCGAAGTTGTTGTTATCGCGGTCGGATATTTCCTTCATGTCGCCGACCTGCGTGAAGTCTACGCCATTGATGTTGCACCAACCGACTGGCGTGATTGTGTTGGTCTGCTGCAACTGTGGGTTGTATGGATCCTGCGCCAGCAGCGCCTTGTAACGGTTGATCCCCCAGAACAACGACTGACGGAAATTCTCGTTGTCGATCGCCTTCAGGTAGTTCTCAGGCTCGTACTCCTCGCCGAACTGCGGATCGTAGCAGAAGCTGTAGTAGTACATGTAAGTCGTGTCCGGCTGACCGGGGATTACGATATCCTTCGTCGCATCGTTCTGCTTCCATTCTGTCAGCAGGGCCGTGTTGACCGACGCGTAGTCAACGTCGCCGCGCAGGAACATCTCTGGCGCGAGCGTCGACGACTCTGCGTTGTACGTCATAACGATCTTTTCAATAAATACTTCGTCCGCATCGTAGTAATACGGGTTTTTCTCATACACGCGGCGGAATTCGGGCGAAAACTCCGTGAGCACATACGCGCCTATGAATCCCATCGTCTCGTTATCCAGGCCGTAGTTCGCGCCTAGTTCAGCCAACATGCCGGATGGCGCGGGCAAATAGGATCCGCCGTAGCTGATGAAGTACGGCAGCGGTCCGACCAGCGTGATTTCAATGGTGTAATCGTCCAGCGCCTTGAACGCCAGCGTCTCGGGATCGGTCGACTCGCCCGCGATCAGTTCGTGAGCGCCCAGGATGATGCTGTCGAAGTACGTTGCGTTGCCGGACGCGTTCGCCGGATCGCACACAAACCGCGCGACGTCTACGAAATCCTGCGCGACCAGCTCGCCGATGGGTTCGCCATTCTTATCGACCCACTGCAGCCCCTGGCGCAAATGGAAGGTGTAGACCGTCTGATCTTCGCTGATGTCCCAGCTCTCGGCCAGGCCTGGCACCTTGTTGCCGTACTTATCGGTCGTGACCAGACCTTCTACGCAGTTTGACACGGCCTGCCAGTCGTTCGCACTGCCCGACGCCGAGAACGAGCACAGGCTCGTGGCCTCGGTCGAATAAAGCAGCCGCAGCGTCTGATCCTGCGCATAGACCAAACCGTAGTTATCGGCGGCTTCAGCCAGCGCGGGCACGGCGGACAGCAGCATCGCCAAGGCTAACGCAACCGCCAGCGCCTTCGAAATGATTCGCATAAGCATTCCCTCCTTATTATATAGCTCGCGGCGCGACACCGCGACTACATTCTTTCCGTTCGAACTCACGGTCTGTTTCAGTATATAGACCGTGAGTCTGGTAATGGGAGTCCCTCGCCGCAGCCTTGTCCTGAGAGTTTTGAGAACGCCGCGTATACGCGATTGTGGAACACGCGCCTGAATCGCGTCAGCTTATCGTTATTGCGAGTCGGGTGTACACGGTTCGTTAGCAACGCGGTGTAGAATCCCGTATGAGGATCGACGGCGAAGCAGGTTCCCGTGAAACCCGTATGCCCGAACGATTCCGGCGGAAACAGGTCTCCCATGTAATTCAGCGGTGGTCCAGCCAAGTGGAAGCCCAGGCCGCGATGCACCTCATGACCCGGCGTGTAATTGTGTATAGCCTTGCGCAGCATCGCCCGCGATATATAGCCCGCGCCGCCGCAGGCCAGCATCGCGCAATACCTGGCCGTATCCGCTATATCGGAGAACACGCCCGCGTTGGCCGAAACGCCTCGCAGAAAACGCGCGTTTTCGTCGTGAACGACGCCTTGCCACGCGACGCCGGTCGCCGGATTGACTTCGGTCGGCGCGAAGTTACCGCCCGTCGGGTTGTACGATGTGTTAATCATACCCAGCGGTTCGAACACACGCTCACGGGCAAGCGCGTCAAGCGGCGCGCCATATACCTTCTCAAGGATCTTTCCTAATAGAATGAACCCTATGCAGCTATACGCGGGCGTTCCGACCGGTTGATCCAGCAGGGTAGATCCCAGTATTGACTCGACGACGCGCGAGGGGTCGTCCGTGTCGTTCTCGATATGGTAATGTGGGGTGAATTTGCTCGTGTGGGTTAGCAGCTGCAGTATGGTTATGTCGGCCTTGTCAGGCGGCGCTTCGGGGAAAAAGCTGGAAACCGTGTCGTACAGTGTCAGTTCGCCGTCTTCGATAGCGCGCAGCGTCAGCGGCGTTGCGGAGAATGTCTTAGTGCATGACGCCATGTCGAAACGCGTCGCTAAGTCCGCGCCGCCCGCGACGAAAAACAGCGGGGATTCATCAAGGCGACCTACGACCGCGGCGGCCGCCGGATACGCCCCGCGCGATACGCCTTGATCTAACAACGATTGAATGAACGCAAACGCATCTATATTCATCATGAGTGTATTATACTGGATTTGGCAGCGAAATGCAAGCGCGCAATGCATAGACCTTCAGTCTGTTAACTGCATGAAAAACAGACCGAAGGGCGGATAATCGAAATAGACCGTAGTTCTAACGAAAGAAGCAGTCGCGCTTGTTCGAGTGAATAACGCAAGCCCGCGTATTTTGCAGGAAGCGCGTCGATCGTGTTCACTATTTCGATAATTTCCTCTAGTCACCGCGTCTTGCGTGTGGTATAATATAAGAAATCTTGCTATCGGTCGGCGAAACCCATTCTGCTTCGAAGGAGTTGTATATCATAATGAAACGCAGTCAATTCGGTCGTGTACTCGCGTTTGCGCTTTGCGCGATGCTGACGCTCGGCATGTTCGCGCCCGCCTCGCTGGCGGACGGCGCGTATCGCGTCCTCTACGCGGCGGAGGTCACAACGCTAAACTATCTGGTGACCACCACCACAAATGAATATTCAATAGCCGCGAACTTCATCGACACGCTGATCGAATACGATCGGTACGGCGTCGTGAAGCCCGGTCTCGCGGAGTCCTGGGAGGTCAGTGACGATAACCTGACATGGACGTTCCATCTGCGCAAGGGCGCGCAGTGGGTCGACGGTTCCGGCAAGCCCGTGGCCGAAGTCACGTCCGCGGATTTTGTCGCCGCCGCCAAATACATCCTGAACGCCCAGAACGCCTCATCCTCCGCCAACGTGCTCTACGACGTGATCGAGGGCGCGTTGGATTACTACAACGGCACCGCCACCCCCGATGAAGGCGTGGAGCCGGCGCCCGCTACCGAGTGGGAGACTGTGGGCATCGCCGCGCCCGACGCGTATACGCTGCAATATAAGCTTATAACGCCCGTTCCCTACTTCCTGTCGATGACAACGTACGTATCGTTCATGCCGGTGTATGAACCGTTCTTATTGGAGAAGGGCGAGACGTTCGGCCTGTCCACGGGCAACGACACGCTGCTGTATTGCGGCGCGTACTACCTGTCCGAATTCAAGCCCAATGAAAAGCGCGAGCTGAGAAAGAACACGTCTAATTGGGACGCCGACAACGTTTTTATCGAGGCGATTCAGTATACATATAATAAGGAAGCTTCTACCGTTTCGCCCGAGCTGTTCCTGCGCGGCGAGGTGGACGAGGCGGGATTCGACTCCGCCGTGGCCGCCGAGTGGCTGGCCGATCCGGCGAAATCCGAGCTGATCCGCCCTGTTCGGCAGACGGGATTCTTCTCGTATTTCTACGCGTTCAACTTCGACCCGCAGTTCGACGCGGTTTATGAGCCTGAAAACTGGAAACTCGCCGCCAACAGCGAGAATTTCCGCAAGACGATCTATTACGCGCTGGATCGTTACAACAGCCAAGCCGTGTTCGATCCCGCCAACCCTGAATCTATCATCCACAACACAATCACGCCGCCGGCGTTCGTCTCCCTCGGCGGACTGGATTACACCCAGATAGGCGACTTGGATTCCATAACCGCGCTGGGTCTTAATACGTTCAATGAAGAGAAGGCGCTCGAATACCGCGACGCCGCAAAGGCCGAGCTGGAAGCCGCGGGCGCGACGTTCCCGATCAAGATTCTGTTCCCATACAACCCGGTCGTTACCGGCTGGGCGGACGAGTGCGTCGTGGTCGAGCAGCATTTGGAGTCGCTGCTGGGCGCCGACTTTATCGACCTGATCGTGGAGGCCGGTCCGTCGTCGGGCTTCCTGTCCGAGGTTCGTCGTTCGGGCAAGTACGCGCTGCTCAAGTGCAACTGGGGTCCGGACTACGCCGACCCGCAGACATTCACCGACCCGTTTGACTATGACAACTCGTACAACTTCCTGGATAAGGGTTTGACCCAGGCCGACGAGAACGGCTCGATCGCCGAGCAGTATTACGCGCTGGTCGCCGCCGCCAAAGCGGAGACCGGCGACCTAACCGCTCGCTACGAGGCCTTCGCGAAGGCTGAAGCGTTCTTCATCAATCACGCGATCGTCGTGCCCCTGGGCTATGGCGAGGCTGGCTACGTCGGCACGCGCATCGATCCGTTCGAGGGACAATACGCCTCGTTCGGCATCTCGCCGTATCGCTTCAAGGGTCAGCATCTTCTGGACGCGCCCATGTCCACGGATCAATACTTCGACGCGTATGACGCGTGGCAGGACGCCCGCGACGCGCTGGCCGAGCAGTAAACACAGCCATGGATGGGGGGACGCGCGTCCCCCTATCCGTCGGACGGGCGCGCCCATTTGACGAAACGACTCCGGCGGCGAACGCCCGCTCATACCCGAGTGTTACACAAGTCGCCTCCCGCGCGCGAGGCGCGAATGAAACAAACGGAGACTATTTGTGGCTCGATATATATTCAAACGTCTGCTCGCCGCTATCGTAACGCTGCTGATTATTGTCAGCGCGGTTTTTATACTGGTGCGCCAAATGCCCATCGAGGGTTATTTCGACAACTTCGATAAGCTTGACGCGAACATAGTCCGTTCGCGGCTGGTTCAGATGGGTCTGACTGATCCCATATTTACCCAATTGCGCCGCTTCTTGTCGAACCTGCTGCGCGGCGATCTAGGTACGTCCGCGCGGTACAGCGTTGGCGTGCCTATCGGGCGGATATTGCTGAACAAGATCCCCGTTTCACTCCAATTCGGTTTGACCAGCATGGCGCTGTCGCTTTTGCTTGGCGTGCCGCTGGGCGTTGCCATGGCGCGGTCTCAGACACGGTACAAGGCACGGTTGTGGGATGCGGTTGGCACAGTGTTCATCGTGTTTATCAACGCCGTTCCGGCCGCGGTGTATCATATTTACCTGCAAGCGTATGGTTCACGGGCGTTGCACACCTCTATGTTGTTCAGCCGTGAACAGCCGCTGACGTGGCTGCTGCCCATACTATCCATGTCGCTGGGCAGCACGGCCTACTACGCGATGTGGCTGCGCCGCTACATGGTAGACGAACTCAACAAGGATTATGTGGCGCTGGCTCAGGCGAAGGGCGTCGTTAATCGCCGCGTGCTCGCGAGGCACGTGTTCCGCAACGCGTTCGTGCCGATGATACAATACCTGCCAACGTCGCTGCTATACACGGTCAGCGGGTCAATATACGTCGAATCGTTGTACTCGATTCCCGGCATGGGCGGCCTGCTCGTCGACGTAATTCGGCGGCAGGATAATCCAATGGTGCAGATATTGGTTATAATATATAGTTGCATTGGCGTCGTTGGACTGCTGCTGGGCGATCTGCTGATGGTAGCGATCGACCCGCGCATCAGTTTTGCCAAGAGAGCGGGCGCGCGATGATACGGCTGCGTTCGCTCGTGTCGGGAAAATTAGAGGGCGTGTCGGTAAGGCCGATCATTGGCGCCGCCTCCGCGAGGATGATCCAACCGGACGCCGCCGCCGGCTCACCCCCCGCGCTTGATACCGCCATACCGCGCGATCCGAGCCTGTTCGAGGAAGCGGCGTTCGACAGGTCGAACGCCGAGCGCATCGGCTACTCCAATTATTCGTATTGGGGCAGCACCCTTCGCGCGTTCTTCAAGCGCCCGGTCGCGGTTCTGTTGCTGTGCGTTCTGGTTGTGCTTATCGCCTTTACATTTATACAACCATACCTGCCTGGACAATACCCGGCCACGCTTATCATCAACCATCCGCTGATAAAGCGCCAGCTGAGCAACGTCCCGCCTACGCTCTCGACCGTGCTGACCACCGCTCCGACCGGCACGCCGCTGACGATGCATCCGTATAACGATCCGGAATGGGCGGCGGTGACGAACCTGACCCGAGTGATTCAGCGCCGCGTGAAGTTTACCGTCGTCGAATACGCCGGCGATTGGGTGCGCGCCGCGATCGACGACGACGAAGGCTGGATCGCGAACGATTTCGCCAACAAGCTGAAGCTGCCGGATGATCCGACGGCGGTTCCATATGAGTCGCAGTCCAACTTTCCGGTGAATATGTTCCTGTCTCCGCACGATTACACCAGCGCGGGCGTTGAACTGTTCGCGCGACGAACCGACCTTGATATCGACGGCGGCGGGGAGCGGGCGGTAACTATTCGCGAAACGCCGTTGCACATACTCCCCTATCAAAACGGGTTCTGGTTCGGCACGAACCTTATTGGTCAGGATCTATGGTCGCTGGTATGGTCTGGTACGCGCACGTCGTTGTTCATCGGGTTCATGGTCGCGCTGGTAGAGGCGGGCATCGGTATCCTGATTGGAATAATTTGGGGATATGTGCGCCGACTGGATCGGATAATGACCGAGGTATACAACGTAATAGATAATATTCCGACAACCATAGTGCTTATCCTCATATCGTATATCATGCGCCCGTCAGTGAAAACGCTGATATTCGCGATGTGTCTTACGTCCTGGGTCGGCATGGCGAGATTCGTACGCAACCAGATAGTGATAATCCGCGACCGCGACTACAATCTGGCGTCGCGCTGTCTGGGCACAAAACTTCCGCGCGTGATCATGCGCAACCTGCTCCCCTACCTCGTCTCGGTGATCATGCTGCGCATGGCGCTGGCTATTCCCAGCGCGATCGGCAGCGAGGTATTCATTACCTACATAGGTCTGGGTCTGCCGGTCAGCGTACCCTCGCTGGGCAACCTGATCAACGAAGGCCGAAAGCTGCTGTCAACCTCTCAGAGTTACCAGCTGGTGTTCCCGACGATTGTATTGTCGGTAATAACTATCTCCTTCTATATGATCGGCAACACATTCGCCGACTCCGCCGATCCCAAGAACCACCGGTGATTTGAGGCGCGGAGATGGGAAAGAAGGCGGGATGCGGGATGTATGAAATGGTGATCGGAATGGTGAACGATGTCATACGATAACGTTCCGCTGTTGTCCGTACGCGATTTGGTTGTGAAATTCACGCTGCGCGGGCAGACGCTGACCGCTATACGCGGCGCGTCGCTGAGCCTATTCAGCGGCGAGAGCCTTGCTATCGTCGGCGAATCGGGCAGCGGCAAGTCCGTGCTGGTCAAGTCGCTGATGGGGATGCTGGACAAGAACGGGTATATCGCCAACGGTTCGATCCAGTATGAGGGGCGGGAACTGACGGAATTCAAAACCGAGCGCGAATGGCTGGCCATCCGAGGCCGCGAGATCGCGATGGTTATGCAGGATCCGATGACCAGCCTGAACCCCCTCAAGACAATCGGCAGCCAGATAGGCGAGGCGATCGCGCTGCACCAGAACCTGCGCGGCACGGCGAAGCGCGACGCTATCCATAGCTTGATCGCGGACGTGGGCATACCAGATCCGCTGCGCCGAGCGAAGCAGTACCCGCACGAGTTCTCCGGCGGGATGCGTCAGCGTGTGGTCATTGCCGTCGCGATGGCCTGCAAGCCGAAGATTCTGATATGCGACGAGCCGACGACCGCGCTGGATGTGACGATTCAGGCGCAGATATTGGAATTGATCAAAACGCTGCAGCGCATATACAGCCTGACCGTTATCTACATTACGCACGACTTGGGCGTGGTAGCGCGCGTGGCGGATCGCGTCGCCGTTATGTACGCGGGCGACGTGATCGAGCAGGGCACGACCGAGGAGGTCTTCTTTACACCGGCGCATCCATACACCTGGGCGCTGTTATCGTCGCTGCCGCAGTTGGGGCGAAAGGGCGAGCCGCTCTACGCGATAGAGGGCACGCCGCCCAGCCTATTCGATACGATCAAGGGTGACGCGTTCGCGCCGCGCAACACGCGCGCGCTTCGGATCGACGCGCTGTACGCGCCGCCAAGTTTCAGGATAACGGCGACGCATTCGGCTAAGACGTGGCTGCTGGATCCTATGGCGCCCAGGATTGACGCGCCGGAGGCGATTCGGAGGCTGAGGGGGTAAGACGGCCTGATGAACGGCTCGCCTTACCGATTCCAAATCCGATCCATCTTGCAGCGGATGCGCTCTCGCCGCTCATCGTCGCACGGCGAGCACACGCCGTTCTCTTCCTCGAAGCATGTTCCTTCTTGTATGGGAAAAGGCAGACTATCCAGGCTGAAATGACGCATCGTCCGATGCGCGTCTTCGCAAACGGCAAACTCTCCTTCGATCCGATCGACGATATAGTTCATACTCGCCCCCAACTTATTTTCGGTTTTTTAATGATCCTATTAACGATCCTTAATCGTTTAGGGTCTATAGGGTCTATTCGAAAAAGACCGTGATGGGGATTGCGGCGGATTTTACGCGCCAGCAAGGAGCGCGGAGTGAGGCCGACTGGAGATCAGTTGACCAGAACAGCGACGCAGCGGGAGCGTAAAAGACGCTGCAATCCCCACGCGAGATTTTTCGAGCAGACCCTAGTTCGATATCATCGCTTAGTATCCTGCGCGACGTTCAATTGCCCTTTATCTGACGTAATAACGATTGAGCCGTCCATATCCGTCCGTAGAATAGTTATACGAGCCGCCTCAAGTTTATTAACGGTTTCGGCGTCCGGATGCCCGTATTTGTTCCCCTTGCCGCAGCTGATCACCGCGTAGGTTGGATCAACCTTGGCTAAAAACGCGTCCGACGTCGCCGTCGAACTGCCGTGATGCCCCACCTTCAGCACGTCGCCGTTCAGCGCCGAGCCAGCGCGGAGCATCTCATCCTCGCTTAGACGCTCCGCGTCGCCCGTGAAGATAAAGCTGTTCCCGTCATGATCGACGCGCAGGACTATGCTGAAATTGTTTAGTTCGGCGTAATTCTTACCAATCGGCCCGAGTATCGTTATGGTTGAATCGCCAAGCGGATACGTCTTGCCAACCGTCGGTTGGGTGACTGTCAGCTTGTGGGATTCGACCGCGTCCAGCACATCCTCGAATGTGCGCGTACTGGTCTGGGTATAGGGCATCCAAACCTCGCCGATTGAACCGGCATAGTTAATAACGGCGTCCAGGCCGCCGATGTGATCCTCGTGCGGATGCGTGCCAACGACATAGTCGAAGGCTGTAACCCTTTTTTCGGTCAGGAACGCGACGACGGTCTTTGCGGCGGCGTTAGGCCCCGCGTCAATGAGCATGGCGTGACCATCGCACTGCAAAAGCGCGGCGTCCCCCTGGCCGACGTCGATGAACGTAACGACCAGCGCGCCGGCGTGAGCCGGATCGGTTATGGTGAATGTTATAACGATAGCTAATATAGCGAGTATATCTATGATAGGTGTGAATATCTTGA
>JAITDK010000123.1 GCA_031282605.1 Oscillospiraceae bacterium | reverse complement strand
ATTCTGAATAATTGTAGCGTTTCAATGCAAACCCTCCTTCAACCCGCTTTCTGGCATATAGATTATAGTGCGCCGACGGGCAGACCGTTCAATTTGAACGATCCGCCCGTGTGTTGTTCCGGTGCCGCGCTTATTTCAGTGCTTGCTGCAGCTGATCCACATTGCGCTGCATCAGTTCCAGGTATGTGACGCCATTCTCGAAGTCTGTCTTGGTCAGGTTGTGCACGGAGTGCAGCTCCAGTTTTACCGCTCCGGTGCTCTCGCAGATCGCGTCCGCTATCTTGCCGTTTGACAGCTCGATGGTGAACACGACCGGGATTTCTTCATCCTTCACCTTGTTGATTAGGAACGCGATGGTCGCGGCGCTTGCTTCCGTTTCGGTCGAGCATCCGCTGAACGCCGCGAAGTACGAGAGATTGTAATCCATCGCCAGATAGCGGAATGGGAAGCGGTCGCCGAATACGATGGTTTTGCGCGACGCGCCATCCACGACACCCTTGAACGCGGCGTCTAACTCGTCCAGCTGTCCCAGGTACGAGGCAGCGTTCGCGCGATAGGCGGCGGCGTTGTCCGGATCGAGTGACGCCAGTGTTTCAGTTAAATACGCGACGATCAGCTTGGCGTTCTTGGGCGATGTCCAAACATGCTCGTCCAGCTCAGCTTCTTCGCCCTCGTGGTCATGGTCGTGATCGTGGTCGTGTTCGCCGCTGTCATGCCCGATCAGCTCTTCCTCGATCTCTTCGGCGGTTAGCTGCGCCGGATAGTATGTCGGGTATACGGTTGAGTTGTCGACTAGAGCGTCGTAATCGTCGCCCATATACAGGTGGAAGTGTTCGAGATCAGCCGTCGGTTCAACTTCGTGATCGCTATAGAAGACATAGAGCGGCGCACCGTTCGGTTCTCCCAGCGCCTTGAACGCGTAGCGAACCCACCACGTTCCTTCAAATATCCGTACGGTTCCAATGTACTCGTACTGCGCGGTCACAGACGAATCCTTTGTAATGAACGTGATTGAGTCGCCCTTGATAATCAGCCTGTCGACGTCCGTGTTGTAGGAGCTCAACGCAGCTTCCTTATATTCCTCTGCGGTCTTGGAATCGTCCGTATAGCTCCTAGTTTCCCACACAGTATCGAGCGAGCCGTCGACCACATACGGATATACCGACTGCCAGTCGCCGTTCCAGTCTACCATCGTCGGCCTATCCTGGATGAGATACTCGTCCTCGAGCGCCAGACCCTGGTCTATGTACTCTTCCTTTGTAAGGCCAAGCATAGTCAGCTTGACATCAAGATCGGAGGCGTCGGCGGCGACATAGAATGTGGACCAATCTGTGACCTCCATCAACGCGTCCACATCGTCGCCGTAACGGAAGTGGGTATGCAACACGCCTTCGGCGCCGTGGTCGTGCTCGTCTTCCGCTTCAGCGTTGCCCGTTCCATGGTCGTTGAACATGATATATACCGGTATGTCCGGCGTCCCGTCAGCCAGCTTGAGTATATACCACGCCGATGTTTCCGTCGTGCGGAATCCATCGTATACGTACAGCCCGGAAACGCCGTTGAACGTCGCGACTCCGTTATGCAGGCTGAATTCCTGATAGTCGGAGCGCAGGAGGTGCACCGAGGTCGCCTTCAGTTCGTCGAAGGATACCTCGTTGGCGTCGGCGTTATTTTGGAGGTATTTATCCAGCGTGCCGTTCTCGATCAGCGGCAGGATGGACTTCCAGTCTCCGTCGAAGTCCTTTATAGGCCTGTCCTTGACCGTAGCGGGATCGAACACATGCTCTTCTTCTTCCTCTTCCTCGTGTTCGTGCTCCATACCCTCGACGATCTCTTCCTCAACGGCGTTGACCATGTCGATCATGGCCAGGGCTTCCGGCGCGGCGTCGCCCATCGATTCGATGATGCGATCCACCCATACGTCGTTTTCCCCTCCCGCGTATATGAGCAAGTCGGAGTTCTGGATGTCGATGATATCCTTCGGCGTCGGCTCGTAGGAATGGCTTTCCGCGCCGGGGGGCAGCAGCATCTTCAGGTCAACGAGATCGCCGGCGATCTCCCGGACGAAGTCGTAAGGCGGGAAGTTCGTTGTGACGATGCTCAGCTTATCGTCCGCAGCCGAAGCGGATTGCGCCGGAGCGCCGAACGCGAACAGCGTGCACAGCAGGGCAATGATTAAAGCGCTAGATAGTGTGCGATTCATTATGGGATTCCTCCTGATGCGTTTTTATTGAATTCATTAAGCGCGCCGATTAAGCCTCGCTCTCAGGGATTCAAACGCACTTTGAGAGAAATCAGCGTGAACGTTACGCGAGCCTGTCCGGCATGTCTTACGCGCGAGTATCGCATAGCAACGGCAAGCAGATATGCCGTTATGAATATAACAGCGCATAGATACCGAAGCAGCGCATGTACGCTCAACACGGTCAGGCAGAATTCGCATGGGTCGTTTTGTTGATGATGCTGCATAGACCCGCTATGGCTGAGCATGTGTGCGAACGGCGTTATCGCCGCGAACAGGCATACGGCGACCAGCAGCGCCGCCAGCGTCGTCGCCAGCGCTTTGACCCGCCGGACGTCTCTTGTTCGACTCATTATGCGATCCTCCTTTCGCGTGAACTGCGTGAACCATTATATCTTGTAGTATTTCCTGGTTTCATGTAGGTACGATAACATGAACAAGTCATGCTTGCAAGGGGATTGGAGGCATCTTCAACTTTCTTATGAACCGTCGATGTATTCTGAAGATTCCTTAATATTATTGCCGTATGGCAGGGTGATCCTATAGGTAAAGCACCCGTCCGACGCGCTCGCGCCGAACGCGCCGCCCATGTGACTCATCAGGTTGGCGCAGATGGTCAGTCCTAAGCCGCTGCCGACGAACCCAGCCGCCTTATCGCCTCCGCTGGTGATCGCGATCATGAACGAACCCTCCGCCTGCTGATCTGTGCGAGCGCAGATCGCGACAGGCTGGTCAACCGCCGCGTACTTTGTTATATTGACAAACACGTTCTCCAGCACACGTTGGAATGCGGCGGGTTGAACGGTGGTCGACCGCGCCGGAGCCTCATAATCCAGTTCGACTGAGTAACCATTCTCTTTAAGATAAGTAATCTGATCCCGTAGATAGTCGGTGAAAAAGGCCTCCGGCTCCGCCTGTTTAACGTTGTCAAACAGGGGCGCGCTGTCGGCGAATCCGGCGAACAGCAGGTCGCTCCGCTCCTTAAGCCGCAAGGCTTGATCCATACAGCGGGTCAGGTAGAATCGCGTGTTTTCAGGCAACGGCTGTCGCAGCGACACCTCCAGGTATCCGGTAAGTATCGTCAGCGGCGTACGCAGGTCGTGCGACAGCATGGTGATCCATTGATCGCGCTCCATCTGGCGCGATTCCTCCTGGTGGATACGTTCCACAAACGCGCCGCGCATACCGTCCACACAGACGGCGAGGTTAGACAGCTCGTCTATGCCGCGCTGGGTGAGCGGACGGTCAAGCTCGCCGCCCGCGATCGCCAGCACCTCTTTTTCCAGTAGACTGAGGCGGCGGATTTTTCCGCGCATACTCAACAGCACCGTACCGAGAAACAGGCTCATGCACAGAATCATAAGAAGTATGTTCGCGCGCTCAACCTGCGCGTTTTCAGGAAAGAGAGCGATGGCCGCGCGGGCTGAACCGTCCGCGAATTGAATGGTCCGCACGCTTTGCTGAGCCTGCGGTATTGGATCCATCATGTGCGAATGTAGCCGTGCCGTAGTGCGTTCCGTGGAATCGAACGTCACAACGCCGTTTCTATATATCTGCAGGATCATCAGTTCCCTGCCGCTTACGACGTTTACCCAAGCGGACAACGCGGTCGAGTCGCTGAAACCGATCCCGCGTTCTCCAACGTCCGTCTGGAGTTTATCCAGAAGCGCGTCCGCCCGCCGCTGCACCGTTTCAGGATGCCACGCATAGTACGCGCAAATACATTGGTTCGCGGCGAGCGACAACCCAAAGTACAGACAGCACGAAACAGTAAAGGCAAGCAGTATGACCGCCGCCAGCTGTCGGCTCAGGCTGACGGCCAGCATCTGTTTAATCGATGCGATAGCCTTTTCCCCAAGCTGTCTTAATGATTGCGCTCTCCTGACCATGTTCCCCCAACTTTCGCCGCAGATTGCGGATATGAACCATCACGGTGCTCGCCGAACCCAGCAGATAGGTTTCCTGCCATACAGCCTCGTACAGCTGTTTGGCGTTAACGTTTTCGCCCGCATGCGCCGTGAGATACGCGAACAGTTTGTACTCCAGATCCGTCAACGGAATCCGCCGACCCTCGCGCGTCACCTCGCATGCCGTGAAATCGATCGTGATCCCTTGCCGCGTGAACCTGTGCGCCGGGCTGCCAGCGCCTTGATATACCTGATACCGCCGCAGCAGCGCATCCACCCTGGCCTCCAGTTCCGCTGATGAGAATGGTTTGGTCAGATAGTCGTCGCCGCCCGCGCGCAGACCAACTACCTTGTCCGTCTCCCGTGATTTGGCGGTCAGGAACAACACCGGCACGCAGACGCCGCGGCGGCGTATCTCCCGACACACGTCCGTGCCGTCCTCCCCTGGCATCATGATGTCGAGTATTATCAGCTTAACGGAATTATCGATACGTTCCAGGGCCTCCGAACCTTTGGAAGCCTCGCGGACACTGTAACCGCTGCCTTCCAGCATGAGACGCAGGATCGCACGAATATCCGGATCGTCGTCCACAATGAGTATTTCCGTATTCTTCTCCATATACGTATTGTATCATAAGAAGCCCAGATTGTCGCGGCGTACCGCGAATCTTTATCTTTTTTTAGAACTGGCTGATAATTCTTGTTTTTCCGCGTAATTCGGACGGTCGGCTCTTAAGAAACTTGAAGATGTGTCAAAACCTATTGTAAAGGCGCAAAACCCATGATAGTATCTGCCCATGCCGGACAGGCAATAGCCCGTAACGGAAAACATGGGTTCAACCCGCAAAACAGGAGGGATACGATGGAATCGACAATTAACGCCGCGGGCAAACACACGCATAACCATAACCATAATCATAACCATTCACATGGGAACGAGGATATCTGTTCATGCGGGCATGATCACAGTGTGGAGCGAACACGCGGTCATCAGGGCGCGCATATCTCGCATACCTGCTCGTGTGGACATGCCCATACCGGCGAAGCGGTCGATACGCATGAACGGGGCTGCAGCTGTGCGCTGCATGAAGAGCATCCGCCGTCCAAACTGCTGTCGATAGCGCATATATCCGGCGGCGTACTCTTTGCGGCGGCGTTTGCCGTTCGCACGGTCGTTACTGTGAACACGACCGTGAATATCCTGCTGTTCGCGGCGGCATACCTCCTGCTTGGCGCTGATGTTCTATGGAGTTCATTGAACAACCTGCGGCGCGGGCACTGGCTGGATGAAACGTTCCTGATGAGTATCGCTAGTTTGGGGGCGTTCGCCATAGGCGAGTATCCGGAAGGCGCCATGATCATGCTGCTCTATCAGGTCGGCGGCGTCTTTCAGCAGCGCGCGGTGAGCAAATCGCGCAAATCCATCGACGCGTTGTTGGATATCCGTCCTGACGTCGCTAACCTCGTCCAGGATGGAATCATACGCTCAGTGCATCCCTCGTCCGTCGCTCCAGGCAGCGCGGTATTAGTGCGGCCAGGGGAACGCGTGCCGCTGGACGGCGTCGTCACTGAAGGCTCTTGTATGCTCAATACCGCCGCGTTGACCGGCGAGTCTCTCCCCCGCGCCACCGAGATCGGAACGGAGACGCTATCCGGTTCAATAGTCATAAGCGGCACAATCCAACTGCGCGTCACCAAACCATACAACGAATCCGCCGCAAGCCGCATCGCCGCGCTGGCTGAAGGCGCGGCTGCCCGTAAGACGAGCATGGAGCGATTTATCACCCGTTTCGCGCGTGTATACACCCCCGCCGTCGTCGCCGCCGCCGCGCTCGTCGCGGGATTGCCGCCGCTGTTATTCGGCGGAGCGTTCGCGGAATGGCTTCATCGCGCGCTAATCCTGTTGGTCGTATCCTGCCCATGCGCACTGGTGGTCTCCATCCCGCTTTCAACCTTTGCCGCTATCGGCGCGGCGTCGCGCATAGGCGTGTTGATCAAGGGCGCGTCCTGCTTGGATACGCTGTGCAACGTTGACACCGTGGCGTTTGACAAGACCGGCACGCTGACGCATGGCGGCCAGCACGAAGGCATACGGCGCGACGCCGCCGACGCCATCCGGGGATTGAAACGTCAAGGCGTGCGCAATGTCGTGATGCTCACCGGCGACAATAAACCCGCCGCCGAACGAATCGCGTCCGAACTGGAACTGGACGCCGTATATTCACAGCTGCTTCCGGATGAAAAGCAGGACGTGATCGAAGCCATCATGGCGTGTAAGCAAACCAGCGGCGCGATAGTATTCGTCGGCGACGGCGTCAACGACGCCCCTGCCCTGGCGCGCGCCGACCTCGGCATATCGATGGGTCGCGCTGGTTCCGACGCCGCGATTGAAATCGCCGATATCGTGCTTATGACGGACGAACCAAGCCGCCTAGCCGACGCCATGCGCATCGCGAGGCGTACCCGACGCGTTATGATCCAGAATATCGCGCTGACGCTGGGGATAAAGGCCGCCGTCATGTGCCTTGGCGCTGCGGGCATGACAAACCTGTGGCTGGCTATATTCGCGGACATCGGCGTAGCCGTGCTCGCTGTGCTGAACTCCGTCCAAATGATATGGGGAAGCGGCGAATCGGCGCGTCTCTCCAA
>JAITDK010000103.1 GCA_031282605.1 Oscillospiraceae bacterium | reverse complement strand
GTTCTGACACAGTATCGCCCGCTGGAGTTGAACAGCTACATCGGAGCGGGTCAGCCGTGGGATCTCGACCTGAACAACGGCGGCGTGTTTGTCCTGCCGCCCTACATGACGGCCAAGCGCGGCGAATGGTACCGCGGCACGGCCAACGCCATCTATCAGAACATAGGCTTCATTCAGCAGTATAATCCAACCTATGTATTGGTATTGTCCGGAGACCATATATACAAGATGGATTACGCGCAGATGCTGCAGGCGCACCGCAAGAACGACGCGGATGTGACGATCGCCGTGCTTGAGGTGCCGTGGGAGGAAACGTCCAGGTTCGGCATAATGAATGCGGACGCCGAGGAACGCGTCACCGAATTCGAGGAGAAACCCAAGCACGCGCGCAGCAACAAGGCTTCAATGGGCGTATATGTGTTTACGTGGAGCAAGCTGCGACAGTATCTCGAACTGGACGAGGCTGACCCCAACTCCTCCAACGACTTCGGCAAGAACATCATACCGCGTATGCTCGGCGACGGGCAGCGGCTGTTCGCCTACGCGTTCAAGGGTTATTGGAAAGACGTAGGCACCATAGAGAGCCTGTGGGAAGCGAATATGGATCTGCTCGGGCCGTCGCTCCCGATCAATCTGCACGATAAAAACTGGCGCATATACGCGAGGAATCCAGGTATGCCGCCGCACTACCTGTCGGCGGGATCGAGGGTGCGCGACAGCCTGATCACCGAGGGCTGCGAGGTGCATGGCGACGTAGAGCATAGCGTGCTGTTCGCGGGCGTAACGGTCGAAGCGGGCGCGCTGGTCAAGGACGCGGTCGTGATGCCCGGCGCGGTGATACGCTCAGGGGCGAGGGTGGAGCGAGCGATCATAGCCGAGGGCGCGGCGATCAGCGCGGGTTGTAAGGTCGGCGAATCGACAGGGCTTATCGCGGTAGTGGGTCAGGGCGTCACGCTCGCTCCCGGTCAATCGGTTTCAGCGGGCGAGCAGTGCTGCGAAGAATCCATGGCCGCGCTTAATCCTGCGGTATCCGGCAAGGGAGGCGCGTAACGATGGCAAACGTTATGGGCATTATATACACAGGCGAGCAGAATCCGAACCTGCGCGAACTGGCCGCGCAACGCGCGGTCGCCGCGCTGCCAGTGGCGGGACGCTATCGCTTGATAGACTTTATCATGTCCTGCCTGGTCAACGCGGGCGTGCGCAACGTCGGCGTCATCACCCAGAAGAACTACCACTCGCTGATGGATCACCTAGGCTCGGGCAAGGAATGGGATTTGCACGGTAAAAACGACGGTCTGCTGATTCTGCCGCCGTTCCTGACTCATGAGAATACGGGGCTGTATTCGGGGATGCTGGAGGCGCTGTCTTCGAACACGGGATACTTGCGCCGCTCGAAGCAGGAGTATGTCATACTCTCCAACAGCCACTATCTGTGCAACGTTGATCTGTCCCAGATGATCGACCTGCACGTGTCGCGAGACGCGGATCTGACGATGCTGTACGCGCACCAGCCCCAACTCTCGCCAGGCGCGCGCCGCGAGGATTACGCATACCTGAACATTGATGAGAGCGAGCGTATCGTAGGCATAGAGATTAATCCGTCCGTACCTAGTTATCCAAACGAACTGTTGGAGGTATATTTGCTGCGCCGCGAACTGCTGCGCTACCTGGTCGATCAAGCCGTAGCGAACGGGATGCATCATTTCCGCCGAAACGTGATTCAGCGTTTGGTTATCGAGGGCGGACTGAAGATATACGGTCACGCGTTCAGCGGGCGTTACTGGCGGATAGACTCGGTTCAGTCATATTTTCAGATGAATATGTCGCTGCTTGACGCGCAGGCGCGCCAAGCTGTGTTTGCGCCGGATCGGCCTATTCTTACCAAGGTGCGCGACGATATGGCCGCGAGTTATGGCTCGGACGCGCGCGTGGTTAACAGCCTGGTGGCTGATGGATGCCGCATTGACGGCACGGTCGAGGACAGCGTCCTGTTCAGGGGAGTCAGCGTGGAGAAGGGAGCGGTTGTGCGCAACTGCATTGTGATGCAGGACGCGCAGATAGAGACTGGCGCGTCGCTGGATTACTGTATACTGGATAAACAGGCGGTGGTTCGTGCCGACGGGCGGTTGGTGGGACACTCGTCGTACCCGATTGTTATCGCGAAGAATGTGATTATATAAGGGGCGGCGAGGGGAGGAATCGATTGCGTTACGGAGCGGACTGCCGAACATAACCGGCTATCCAAGGCCGATTGAATGCGTGTCACGACGGTTCAGGCTAAGCCTGGTCAGGTTTCGAAAGGGCTTAAAGCCCTTCGCGGGGTCTGGGATGCGGCGCGCCCGCGTCTTCGGGAAGGGGATCGCGATCCCCCTCCCATCTCCCCCGGAGCCTGGAGCGGGGAAACGAATGCTGTAAGGTAATAGTCAGCTTAGATCATAGTGGCGGGGCGCCAGTAACTTAAAGCGCTGTCGGCTCGCAAACCGGACGGTGTCCCGCCGCAGCGGACAATGACAACCGACTCAAAGGAGGAAGCGATGAGAAAGACTAAGAAGCAGGTTGAGGAAAACATAATCCTAACGAATAGCGCGCCCGTAATTCCGGATGCAAACGACGCAATTACGCCGGTCGCCGCTGAAGCGGCTGCCGAAATGCCACTTGACAAGCCTGCTAGATCCAAACGTTCGCCGCGCATGGCAAAGTTCAGCGCCGTGGAAAAGGAGATCGTAAAACAGCACGGCGTATTGTTCGTTGCTGCGGAGGCGGCGCCGTTCATCAAGACAGGCGGGTTGGCCGACGTGATAGGTGCACTGCCTCAGGCGCTAAAGACCGAGGGCGTTGACGCGCGGATCATACTGCCGCTGTATGGCCAGATCTCGACCGAGTATACACGCCAGATGCGCCACATAATCGACTTTGAGGTCGAGATGGGTTGGCGGCGGCAGTATTGCGGGATCGAGGCGCTGGAGTATCAGGGCATAACCTGCTACTTTGTCGATAATCGATTCTACTTTAATAGGGCGTATATCTATGGCGGCGGCGGCGACGAGTATGAGCGGTATGGATTCTTCTGCCGCGCCGTACTGAACGCGCTTCCGCTCATAGGCTTCCACCCGACGGTTATGCATTGCCATGACTGGCAGGCGGGCATGATACCCGCGCTGCTATCCATTCAGTACAAACACCTGCCGTTTTACTCAAACATGCGCAGCGTCATGACCATTCACAACCTACAGTATCAGGGGATATTCGACCGCAAGGCGGTGCAGGATGTGCTGGGCTTGGGCGACGGCCTGTTTACCGCCGACAAGCTGGAGTATTATGGCTGCGCTAACTACCTCAAGGCAGGATTGGTTTACGCCGACCTGATCACGACGGTCAGTCCCAGTTACGCCGACGAGATCCAGACGATGTACTTCGGCGAGCGTCTGGATGGCCTGCTGCGCGCGCGGCGCGGCACTTTGTACGGCGTGATAAACGGCATCGACACCGCTCAGTTTGATCCCGCAAGCGGAGACGGAATCCCAGCGGCGTTCTCCGCGGACGATATCTCCGGCAAACAGGCGTGCAAGACCGAATTACAGCGTGAATTAGGACTCGCCAATAGTCCGAAAACCCCTATCGTCGCTTTGGTCACGCGCATGAACAATCAAAAGGGCCTGGATCTTATCGACAGGGTGATCGTCGAGATGATGGATCTCGGAATTCAATTGATTATGTTGGGTCAGGGAGACGCTAAGTACATCAATCTATTCTCATGGGCGGAGTCGAATTGGCGCGGTCGAGTCGCCGCGCGCTACGAGATGAACGGCGCGCTCGCCAAGCGCATATACGCCGGCGCGGATATATTCTTGATGCCTTCGCTATTCGAGCCGTGCGGATTGTCCCAGATGATCGCGATGCGCTACGGCACGATCCCCGTCGTCCGCGAAACCGGGGGGCTTCGCGACACCGTGCTCAGCTACAACGATCTCACCGGCGAAGGCAACGGGTTTACGTTCTTCAGCTACAACGCGCATGATATGCTGCACACGCTGGAACGCGCGATCCAATACTACAGCGAGCAGCCGCAGGTGTGGCACCAGTTGATGAAGCGCGGCATGGAGACGGACTTCAGCTGGAACCGGTCGGCTAAGGAATACGCGCGGCTGTATGAACTGGCGGAGCGAAGATGAAGAAGCGATTCGCGTGAAGGGTACATTTTGAAGCCTACTCACATGTATCTTTAACGCGCCTTTGATACGCCTTTGATGCGCCGTTAATGCGCGCCAAATAATTGCGTCATGCCCGTCCCTTCAGGTCAATACAATACCCTGGAGGGATTTCTATATGATGAACTGGATTTGGGCAGGCATGGCTGCTGTCGGGATAATATGGGGACTGATCACAGGGCAGCAGGCGTCGTTGACTCAAGGCGTGCTGCAAGGCGCGGTAGACGCGGTCGCGTTATGCGTGAAACTGGCGGGCGGGTTCGCGCTGTGGAGCGGATTGCTGGCGATACTGGAGCAGTGCGGCGCGGTGGAACGCCTGGCGAAAGCGGCGGAACCGCTGCTGCGCCGGCTGTTCCCAGGCGCAGGACTCGCCGCACGCCAATCCATAGCGATGAACATGATCGCGAACATGTTTGGCCTGGGCAACGCGGCGACTCCTCAAGGTTTGGATGCCATGCGCCGCATGGGTTTGGAATCGTCCAGCGATATCGCTACTGACGCGATGTGCATGTTCCTGGTGATCAACGCCTCGTCGATACAGCTGTTCCCAACGACGGTGATAGCGATGAGGGCCGCGGCGGGTTCAGCGGCTCCGGCTTCAATCGTGTCCGCGACGCTGATATCCAGCGGGGTATCCACGCTGGTTGGGATAGCGGCATGCCTGATTATGCGCAACGCCTTGTGGAGACGGCGCGTATGACCGATCTTGTATTGCCGTTGGTTATATTGGGTGTTCTTATATTTGGCATGATCCGCAGGGTTAGCGTATACGACGTGTTCCTCGAAGGCGCGAAAAAGGGATTGCAATCCGCCGTGAACGTGCTGCCGTGCCTGGTAGGAATGCTGGCGTTCATTGCGCTTCTGGTGAAATCGGGCGCGCTGGCCGCGTTCGCCGGATGGTGCGCACCGGTGTTGCGGCGGCTGGGTATCCCCGAAGGCGCGCTGCCCGTGCTGATGATCCGCCCGTTTTCCGGATCGGCCGCGCTGGCCATGCTGGATGAAACGTTCAGGCTTTACGGCCCGGACAGCGTTGAGGGACGCACCGCGTCAGTAATAATGGGTTCGAGCGAGACGATATTCTACACGCTGCCGCTGTACTTCGCCGCCGCGAAGGTGAAACGCTCGCGGTACGCGATACCGGCCGCGCTTATTGCGTGGCTGGCTGGCGGTATAGCGTCGGCGTGGGCGTTGAGGATTTTGTAGCGTTCGGTGTTGGGTTGATAGCCGCCCATCGTTCCAACGTTCCGCGGGCGTTGCCCTATTGCCGCCCCTTAGGTGGGGATGCCTCCGCAGCGGTAGAGGGGTTAACCGTCGGCGCCTCAGGGGTTTCGCCCGAACTCACGCTAGATTATCCCATCCGCTGCCTTGACCTCGTCCTCGATCCAGCAGGCGAAGTATGTTTCCAGCGTTTCCGGCCAATCCTTACCCACCGCGCGCAGCTCGAAGTACGCCGCCAGGTACTCCGTCAGATACCAGAAGAACGAGTAGTAGCAATAGAACGCCAAACGATCCGGCCGCAGTGCATAGTCGATCCCTTCCCCCCGCATCGCGCTTTGGAACGCGTCCAACGCTCCCTCGCTATTCAAGCCCATCCACGCGTCCCGTTCCGGAGGCGCTAACACAGGATCATCCCAATCCACCAGGCTATGCCGTCCACCGTTACGGATGATATTCCCCCCAGCGTCGCCATGCGTTATGAATAGCGGCGAAACGCCGTCAGCCTTACATCTTGCCGAAAACATCTCCAACCGCTCGCCTCGATGCGTGAAGATGCCGCCGCGCTTGTCAAACACCGCCAGTATCTGCGCCGACGTCTCATGCTCGTCCGCGGCCAATAACGCGCATTGTCTGCGGAATACCGCCGCGCTGCTGGGCGCGAAGTCCTCCTGCCGCACGGCCAGTCCGCTCGTCGGCAGCGTGTATATCCTGGCCAGCATCCTATGCATCTCGCGCGTCGACCACTCGTCCTGGACGGTCTCGCCATATATCCAGCGGAATACGCCAAGCACGGCGTTATCCCATCGCTTAAACAGCGCGCCGTCGTTAGCCCTGACTATCTCGCTGACGAAATCAACGCCGTGTTCGCGCATGTGCTCCAACGCATGGAAACTGTTTGCGTATAGCTCCCTGTGCGGGGAATAGTTCAGTTTGAGGAAGAACACGCCTTCGCTCGCCTTTAACCGCCATGTCTCGCCGAAGTATCCGCGTTTCGCGGGCGCGATGTCGATCGGATTTATCGGGTACTCGCGGCGGATCCATTCCGTCAGTTCGTATAGATACGCTCCGTCGCGCTTGATTTTGTTATACATTAACGCCTTTCCTATTCTTAGGATTGTGATTTTAGAATTCTATTCGACGGCTTATCCTCATAAAGATGAGAGAGAGTTTCGTTTATAGCGAAAGCGAGGTGCGCTTCATGCATCCTATGCTGCAAGTGTTGGCGCCGCCGGGCTTGTTATACATTAACGGCCGATTCTGCGGAGAGACCGACGGCGGCGGGATCCCGCTGACCCGCGACGGCGTCGTGTATCTTGAATACAGGCCGCTGGATACGCATACCCCCGGCGCGGCGCTGAAGCTCACCATGCGCGGCGGACTACTGACCGACGGCATGACCGACGACGTCTACGCCGTGCAATGGCCGGGCGGATTGTTGGAGCTGGAATTCCGCGGCGGTGCGGCGATTGACGAGGTCGTCGCCCATGCTCAGATCAAAACGCCTTTCGGTCAGCTGCAATTGCTGGAACACAAGGCCTCG
>JAITDK010000124.1 GCA_031282605.1 Oscillospiraceae bacterium | reverse complement strand
GGCCGCGCGGCTGGCGGCGCTCGCGAGCGAGACGATAGACGTCACCGAACCGCACGAGGATTACCCGTTGGGCAGCCTGCACCCTATATCGATTATATTGGATGAACTGGTTGATCTGTTCACAGGCATGGGTTATGAGGTCGTCGAAGGCCCGGAGGTAGAGTATGATCTGTATAACTTCGAGCTGCTCAACCAACCCAAGCATCACCCGGCTCGGGACGCGCAGGATACCTTCTATATAGAGGATAACATAGTGCTGCGTTCCCATACGTCCCCGGTGCAGGCGCGCACGATGCTCTCGCGCAAGCCGCCCATCAGGATCATCAGTTCCGGACGCTGCTACCGCGCGGACGAGGTTGACGCGACGCACTCCCCGGTGTTCCATCAACTAGAAGGGTTATACATCGACAAGGATGTACGCATGTCCGACCTGAAGGGCACGCTTGAAGCGTTCGCCAAGCGGATATACGGTCCGGATATCGGCGTGCGGTTCCGTCCGTCGTTCTTCCCGTTCACGGAACCGTCGGCGGAGGTGGACTTGACGTGCCCGGCCTGTAAGGGCGCGCTCGGCGGATGCCGGGTATGCAAGGGCACGGGCTGGGTGGAGGTTCTTGGATGCGGCATGGTCAATCCGAAGGTGCTGGAGCTGTGCGGTATCGACAGCGGCGTATACTCGGGCTTCGCGTTCGGTATGGGACTGGAACGCCTGGCCATGCAACGGTTCGGGATACCGGATATGCGCTGGCTGTTCGAGGGCGACGCGCGGTTGATGGGAGGTAGGAGATAATGAAACTGCCCCTTTCGTGGATTAAGGAATACGCCGATATCCCCGTTGACGCGGATGTGTACCGCGAGAAGATGATAATGGCCGGAAACGGCGTCGAGGGTTACGAGACGCTGGGCGGCGGCATCTCAAGCGTAGTGGTCGGCCAGATCCGATCCGTGCGCAAGCATCCCAACAGCGACCATCTGATGATCACGACCGTTGACGTCGGAGACGGCGTCATACAGATCGTAACCGGCGCACCCAACATTACGGAGGATTCAGTCGGCGTGTACGTCCCCGTCGCGAAGGGCGGAGCGACGCTCCCCGGCGGCAAGACGATCAAGCCGGGCAGGCTGCGCGGCGAAGTCTCCGACGGGATGCTATGCAGCGGCGATGAACTGGGCGTACCCGATTCCCTCTATCCCGGCGCTGGTACGGACGGCATACTGATATTCAACGAGCCGCACCAACCGGGATTGGACGTCAAGCCGATACTGGGGATCGACGAGACGGTATTCGACTTCGAGGTGTTGGCGAACCGTCCCGACTGCCTGAGCGCGTGGGGCATCGCGCGTGAAACGGCGGCGATACTGGGCACGGCGTTCGTCAAGCCGGAGATAACCATCCGCGAGACCGCAAAACCGGTAACGGACTGCGTCAGCGTAACGGTACTGGACGACGCGCTGTGTCCGCGATACGTTGCGCGCGCGATTGAGAACGTCCGCGTCGCGCCCTCGCCGATGTGGATGCGCAAGGCTTTGCACGGCGCGGGTATGCGCTCGATCAACAATATTGTCGATATAACCAACTACGTCATGCTGGAGACCGGCCACCCGATGCACGCTTTCGACCTAGATCGCGTGCGCGACCGCACGATCATCGTACGGCGCGCGAAGCCTGGCGAGAGGCTCGCCACCCTCGACGGCAAGGAGCGCGAATTAAACGACGCTATGCTGGTCATATCCGACGCCGATAACGCGACGGGTCTGGCGGGGATCATGGGCGGCGAGGAATCCGAGATCACCGGATTCACAAAGGCGATACTGTTCGAGTGCGCGGCGTTTGACCGCACCAGCATCCGGCTGACCAGCCGCGCGCTGGGTATGCGCACAGAGGCTTCCGCGCGGTTTGAGAAGGGCGTAAACCCCCGCACGGCGGGCGAGGCGATGCTCCGCGCGTGCCAGTTGGTGAATCTGCTGGACGCGGGCGACGTTACACAAGGCGTGATCGACCTGTATCCGAACCCGAAGCCGCGTCCCGTGATCGAGGCGGATTGCGCCAAGATGCGCGTCGCGATGGGCGTGGACGTTCCTGACGCAGAAATGGCGCGGATATTACGCACGCTGTGTTTCGATGTGGAACAAAGGGGAGGCAAGATGGCCGTCACGCCGCCCGAGTTTCGTCAGGACGTCGATCAGGAGGCCGATCTCACCGAGGAAGTCCTGCGCCTGTACAGCTACCTTGCGCTGAAGTCGACGCTCCCGGTCGGCGTGGATATGCCGGGGTTCCGCAGTCCGCGTATGCGCCTGAACGACTCGATGAAGGCGATGCTCCGCGCGTGGGGCGGCTATGAGATATATGGATTCTCGTTCATGAAGCCCGCGCTGCTGGGCTGGCTGAACCTTGATGAAGGGGATCCGCGCCTCGCTCCGCTGGCGCTGCGCAACTATCTGGGCGAGGACACGTCGATCATGCGCCCGACGCTGATTCCGTCGATGCTTACCGCGCTAGCGCTGAACCAGAATCGCAAGCTGGACGAATGCTTGCTGTTCGAATCGGCGGCGGCGTTTGAGACGATAACCGCGGGCAAGCCTCGCACGGAAAACGAGCTGCCCTTTGAACGTCAGACATTGTGTATAGGCGGGTATGGCGCGGGATTCGATTTCTATAAAATGCGAGGGATAGTCGAGTTGCTGCTCAAGAGTCGAGGCATACTATGCCGTGTCGAAGCGGGTGCGGATAATTATTACCA